>NZ_JACBXB010000789.1 GCF_013870575.1 Pseudonocardia pini | reverse complement strand
TTTGATCCCGCGCTCGGCGATCTCGGGGAGCACGGGCGCGATGGTGGCCACGAAGTCGGCGATGAACCCGCCCTCGGGATCCTTGGCGCGCGCCCGCGCCAGCAGCGCCATCGTGATCTCGGAGAGGTAGTCCGCCACGAGGTAGTCGACCTCGGCGCCGTCGAGGATGTCCCGGATCGCGAGCTTCGTGTCGCCCCAGAACGCGGCGAAACAGCCGAACCGGACCGTGTCCTTCATCGTGGGTCTCCTGTCACCTGCACTGTCGACGACCGATCGTGGGAGAGCGAATCAACTGATCATGAAACCGCCGTCCACGGTCAGCGTGGAGCCGGTGACGTAGCGGGAGGCGTCACTCGCCAGGTAGACGATCGCGCCGAGCAGGTCGTCCGCCGAGCCGAGGCGCCCGGCCGGGATCCGGTCGGCGACGCGGCGCTCCATGTGGGCGTCGTAGCCCTCGGTCATGTCGGTGGCGAAGAAGCCGGGCGCGACGGCGTTGACCCGGATCCCGCGGCGGCCGGTCCACTGGTGGGCCAGGTCGCGGGTGAGGCCGAGCAGCCCGGCCTTGCTGGCCGCGTAGGCGGCCTGCGGGATCCCGGCGGTGGTGAACGCCAGGACGCTGGAGATGTTGATGATGGACCCGCCGTCGGTCATCGCCGCGGCCGCGGCGACGGACAGCCGGTAGGCCCCGGCCAGGTTGATGTCCAGGGTCCGGTCGAACTCCCCCGACGGCTGCTTGTGGGCCGGGCCGACCTCACCGGTCCCCGCGTTGTTGACCAGCACGTCCAGCCTGCCGAACTCGCCGATCGAGGCCTCGACCACGCGCCTGCAGTCGTCGACGCTGCCGATGTCCGTGGGGACGACGAGGCTGCGCCGCCCGGTCGCCTCCACCGCGGCCGCCGTCTCGGCGAGCCGGTCGGCGCGGCGGGCGGCGAGCACCACGTCCGCTCCCGCCTCGGCCAGACCGCGCGCGATCGTCACGCCCAGACCCGCGGAGGCCCCGCTCACGATCGCCACCCGGCCCGTGAGCCCGAACCGCTGCAGGATCCCCGCAGCGGGAAGCGTGTAGGTCATCCGAACCTCTCGTCAGTGGGCGACTCGGCGAGCGCGGTCTCGTGCGACGCATTAGTGAAAGTCTCTTCACTACGAGGGGCACCCTAGCGGCGTCCGGTGGCCCTGTAAAGCACGGCCGACCGGGCTCGGCCAGGCCACCGACCGGGCACACTGCGCCGTCAGGGGACATCTTCCGCTCAAGGGACTGTGTATTCACTAGTGGTCGCTACCCTCGGGAGGCTCCGGCGGCAGCCCGGAGCCGACGACGGGGGACCACGTGGCGGGCGGAGAGCGGCGGACACGCGATCCCGAGCGCAGGGAGCGCATCCTCACCGAGGCGGCGACGCTGATCGCCCACAGCGGGTATCTCGGCGTGAACCTGGCGGACATCGGCGCGGCGGCGGGCATCGTCGGATCGGGCATCTACCGGCACTTCGACAACAAGGGCTCGATCCTGGTCGAGCTGTTCGACCGGGTGGTCGACCGGTTGGTCCTCGATGCCGAACAGTCCCTGCGCGCCACGGACAGCGCCGGCGCGACACTGGCCGCGCTCGTCCGCGGCCAGGTCCGGTTCACCATCGCCGAACGCGCCCTCTGCCAGGTCTATCTGCAGGAGGCGCACAACCTGCCGGAGCAGGACAGCAGGCGGCTGCGCTGGAAGCAGCGCCACTACGTCGACCTGTGGCAGGAGGCGCTGGCCTCGCTCCGCGGCGACCTCTCCCCCAGCCAGGTGCAGGCGCTCGTGCACGCGGCCATCTCCGTCGTCCACTCCCCACTGCGCTACCGCAACGACCTCGACGACACCGCACCGGCGGCCTTCCTCGAGCACGTGGCGTGCACGATGCTCGGAGTCGAGCCGCCCGCGGCGGACCCGCGCACGCTCGTCGAGGACGGGAGCCGCACGGTCGCGGGATGACGACACCGCGCGTCATCCCATGTGGAAGCCGCCGTTGACGTCGACGACCGTCCCCGTCATGTAGGCGGCCCCCGGTGAGGCGAGGAAGGCGACGACCGCGGCGACGTCCTGCGCCGTGGCCAGCCTGCCCAGCGGGCAGTAGTCGCCGCCGTACCCCTTGCCCGCGATCATGTCCGTGTCGACGGCGCCCGGGGCGACGGCGTTCGCGGCGATCCCGTTCGCGGCCTCGGTCCGGGCGAGCCACTTGACCATCGCGTGGACGCCGCCCTTGCTCGCGACGTACTGCGGGCCCGAGGCCACCCCGCCCACCTCGCCGGCCGCGGAGCCGAGGCAGACGACCCGGCCGCCCGCCCGCCGCAGGGCGGGCAGCGCGGCACGGATCGTCCACAGAGCACCCTTGAGGTTCACCCCCAGCACCCGGTCGACCTCCGCCTCCTCGAGATCGGCGATCGGGATCGGGTCGCCGTACACGCCCGCCGAGGTGACGAGGACGTCGATCCGCGGCACCGCGCCGACGGCGGCCTCGACGGCGGCCCGGTCGGTGACGTCGAGGCGGTGCGTGCTCACCCTGCGCCCCAGCGCTA
>NZ_JACBXB010000078.1 GCF_013870575.1 Pseudonocardia pini | reverse complement strand
ACCGGCACCGCGGTGCTGCGCGAGGCCGTCGCACGCCGGTTCACCGCCCGCGGGGTCCCGACCACCGCGGACCAGATCCTGGTCACGACCGGTGCGCAGAACGCGATCGTGCTGGTCCTCACGCTGCTGGCGGGGCCGGGCGACCGCGTGCTCGTGGAGCACCCCACCTACCCCAACGCGCTCGACGCCATCCGCGGCCGGGGTGCCCGCCCCGTCCCGGTGCCGCTGACCGGCACCCTCGGCTGGGACGTCGACCTGTTCCGCGAGACGGTCCGGGACGCCGCGCCCGCGCTCACCTATCTCGTCCCGGACTTCCACAACCCGACCGGTGCCGTGATGGACCCGTCGGCGCGCGCCGACGTCGTCGAGCTGGCCCGGCGGACCCGCACGCCGGTGGTGATCGACGAGACCCTGACCGAGCTCCCGCTCGACGTCGCGGCGCCGGGACCGGTGGCCGCCCACGCCCCGGACTCGGCGCTGGTGATCACGATCGGCTCGGCCAGCAAGGTGTTCTGGGGCGGCCTGCGGATCGGCTGGATCCGGGCCGCCGCACCCGTGGTGCGCCGGATCGCGGCGCTGCGCCCCGCCGTCGACCTCGGTGGGGCCGTGCTGGACCAGCTGGTCACGGCCCGGCTCGTCGACGACGTCGAGGCGATCGTCGCCGAGCGCCAGGACAGCCTGCGGGAGGCCCGAGCGGACCTGCTCGAACGGCTCGCGGGATCCTTCCCGCAGTGGACCCCCAACCACCCCGCGGGCGGGCTGAGCCTCTGGGTCGACCTCGGCGCCCCCGTGTCGAGCCTGCTCGCCGGCGCCGCCCGCCGTCACGGCGTGCTGCTGGCCGCCGGGCCGCGGTTCGGCCTCGACGGCGCCTTCGAGCGGCACCTCCGGCTGCCCTACACGCTGCGCCCGGACCGGATGGCCGCCGCGGTGGAACGGCTGACCGCGGCCTGGCAGGGTCTCCACCATCAGCCGGACGGCGGATCCGCCGACCGGATCGCGGTGGCGTGACCCGCGACGCAGCCACGGGACGCGGTGTCCCCGTAGAGTCCTGAACGATCGATCGATGAGGAGGATGAGAGTGACCACTCGGAGCGGACCCCTCGCCGGCGTACGGGTCGTCGAGCTCGCCGGCATCGGCCCCGGACCCCACGCAGCGATGATCCTAGGCGATCTCGGGGCCGAGGTCGTGCGGATCGACCGGCCCGGCGGACTGAAGGTCGGGGGCACCCCGACCGATCCGACCCTGCGCGGCCGCCGCCGCGTGGCGGCGGACCTGAAGACCCCCGAGGGCCGCGAGACCGTGCTCAGCCTCGTCGAGAAGGCGGACGTCCTGCTCGAGGGCTACCGCCCGGGCGTCACCGAGCGGCTGGGCGTCGGGCCCGCGGACTGCCACGCGCGCAACCCGAAGCTGGTCTACGGCCGGATGACGGGCTGGGGCCAGGAGGGACCCATGGCCGCGCGGGCGGGCCACGACATCAACTACATCTCGCTCACCGGTGCGCTGCACGCCATCGGCCGCGGGAACGGCGAGCGCCCGGTGCCGCCGCTCAACCTGGTCGGCGACTTCGGCGGCGGTTCGATGCTGCTGGTCATCGGCGTGCTGGCGGCGCTGGTCGAGGCCCGGGCATCGGGCGAGGGCCAGGTCGTGGACACCGCGATGGTCGACGGGGCCAGCCTGCTCGTGCAGATGGTCTGGTCCATGCTCGACGCCAAGAGCTGGCAGGACGAGCCCGGCAGCAACCTGCTCGACGGCTACGCCCCCTTCTACGACACGTACACGTGCGCGGACGGGAGGTTCATGGCCGTCGGCGCGATCGAGCCTCAGTTCTACGCCGAGCTGCTCAAGGGCCTCGAGATCGACCCGAGCGAGCTGCCCCCGCAGATGGACACGCCCTCCTGGCCCGCCATCAAGGCCCGGTTCACCGAGGTCTTCCTGACCAGGAGCCGGGACGAGTGGGCCGCGGTCTTCGACGGCACGGACGCCTGCACCACTCCCGTGCTGGCCTTCGACGAGGTCGCGAAGCACCCGCACATTGCGGCGCGCAACACCATCGTCGAGACGGACGGCACGCCGCAGGCCGCTCCGGCCCCGCGCTTCTCGCGCACCACGACCGACGTGCCGGGCCGACCGGCCGACGTCGAGCCGGTGGACGCGATCCTGGCGGACTGGGTCTAGGAACGCGACAGGGCCCCTCCCGTGCGGGAGGGGCCCTGTCGTCGTGGATCAGGCGTTCTCGTCCACCAGCAGGTTGCGGGTGCGGTTCGGGTCGACCGGGATGCCCGGGCCCGTCGTGGTCGAGACGGTGATCTTCTTGATGTAGCGGCCCTTGGCGGCCGACGGCTTGGCCCGCAGGATCTCGTCCAGCGCGGCGCCGTAGTTCTCCACCAGCTTCTCGGTGTCGAACGAGGCCTTGCCGATGACCAGGTGCAGGTTGGCCTGCTTGTCCACCCGGAAGTTGATCTTGCCGCCCTTGATCTCGTTGACGGCCTTCGTGACGTCCGGGGTGACGGTGCCGGTCTTCGGGTTCGGCATCAGGCCACGCGGGCCGAGGATGCGCGCGATCCGACCGACCTTGGCCATCTGGTCCGGGGTGGCGATGGCGGCGTCGAAGTCCAGCCAGCCGCCCTGGATCCGCTCGATCAGGTCCTCGGCGCCGACGACGTCGGCACCCGCGGCCTCGGCCTCGGTGGCCTTGTCGCCGACGGCGAAGACGATGACCCGGGCGGTCTTGCCGGTCCCGTGGGGCAGGTTCACGGTCCCGCGGACCATCTGGTCGGCCTTGCGGGGGTCGACACCCAGCCGCATGGCGACCTCGACGGTCGCGTCCATCTTGCTGCTCGAGGTCTCCTTGGCCAGGTTGGCGGCCTCGAGCGGGGTGTACAGGGCGTCCTTGTCGATCTTGGCCGCCGACTGCTCGTAGATCTTGCTGCGCTTTGCCATCTTCAGTCCTTCTTCGAAGATCGTGGTAGGAGCCGCGCCCGGCTCTCCCACGCGTACGGAGTGGTCAGTTGACCGTGATGCCCATCGACCGGGCGGTGCCGGCGATGATCTTCACGGCGCCGTCGAGGTCGTTGGCGTTGAGGTCGCGCATCTTGGTCTGCGCGATCTCGCGCACCTGGTCCATGGTCACCGAGGCGACCTTGACCGTGTGCGGGGTGCCGGAGCCCTTGTCGACACCGGCGGCCTTGAGCAGCAGCCGGGCGGCGGGCGGGGTCTTGAGCTCGAAGGTGAACGAGCGGTCCTCGAACACGGAGATCTCGACCGGCACCACGTCGCCGCGCTGGGCCTCGGTGGCGGCGTTGTAGGCCTTGCAGAACTCCATGATGTTCACGCCGTGCTGACCCAGGGCGGGCCCGACGGGCGGAGCGGGCGTGGCCGCGCCCGCCTTGATCTGGAGCTTGATGATCGCGGAGAGCTTCCGCTTCTTGGGAGGCATTCTGGTTTCCTTGGGTGTCGACTCTCCCGGGACGGACCTGCCCCGCCCGGGAAGTGCGGGTCAGTCAGATCTTGGAGACCTGGCTGAAGGCCAGCTCGACGGGCGTCTCGCGGCCGAAGATGCTGACCAGCACCTTCAGCTTCTGCGCGTCGATGTTGACCTCGTTGATCGTGGCCGGGAGGGTGGCGAACGGGCCGTCCATGACGGTGACCGACTCGCCGACCTCGAAGTCGACCTCGACCGCCGACGATCCGCCGGACGAGGCGGCGCCGCCGCCCGACCCGGCGTTCGCGGCCGCCTTCTCCTTGGGCGCCTCCTGCTTCGGCAGCAGGAACTTGAGCACCTCGTTGAGGGTCAGCGGGGACGGCTTGTTCGTGGCCCCCACGAACCCGGTGACGCCCGGGGTGTTGCGGACGGCGCCCCACGACTGGTCGTTGAGCTCCATCCGGACGAGGATGTAGCCGGGCAGCACCTTGCGCTGCACCTGCTTGCGCTGGCCGTTCTTGATCTCGGTGACCTCTTCGGTGGGCACCTCGACCTGGAAGATGTAGTCCTCGACGTCCAGGGTCTGCACCCGGGTCTCGAGGTTCGTCTTCACCTTGTTCTCGTAGCCGGCGTAGGAGTGCACGACGTACCAGTCGCCCGGGGCCCGGCGCAGCGCCTGGGTCATCTCCTCGATGGGGTCGACCTCTTCGGCCGGCTCCTCGGGCAGCTCCGCGGCCGCCTCGACGATCTCGGCGCCCTCGGCGTCGGCGATCTCGGCGCCCGCGTCGGTCTCCGCGGCCTCGACGATCTCCTCGGACTCCTCGGCGAGCTCGGCGGTCTCCGCCGCGGCGCCGGGGGTCTCGGTGTCCTCGTCGTCCGTGTACGTGTCGGAGGCCGCGTCAGCGCCGTAAGCCGCCTCGACGTCGGCCGCCTGGACCGTCGTCTCGTCGTCGGCCGGTCGGCCGTCTGGGGAGGTCACGTGCTTCTCGCTTCCTTCGTCAGCGTGCGTCTGATGGTTCGGCCGTCCGCTAGGCCCCGAACAGGGCTTCGACGCCCAGTCCGAACACCCAGTCCAGCAGCGACACCAGCGCGACCATGAAGGCGACGAACACCAGGACGACGATCGTGTAGGTGACCAGCTGCTTGCGCGTGGGCCAGATGACCTTGCGCAGCTCCGCCACGACCTCGCGGAGGAACCGGACCAGCCGGGCGAACGGCGACGCCTTGCGCGGCGCGCCCTCGCCCCGGGAGCGGGTGGGCCTGCCCTTGCCGGGCGTGGTCACCGCTCCGGTACCGGGCTCCGGCGCGCGACGACCACGGCGGTCCGCCGCGGACCGGGGGCGCTCGCGCCCCGCATCACCCTCGTCGCTCACCGTTCGTCCTCACCGGCGGGCGGACGCCCGCCTTCGCCTAGTCCACTGGTCCTGTCCCGGTGTGGCAGGGGCGACAGGACTTGAACCTGCAACCTGCGGTTTTGGAGACCGCTGCTCTGCCAATTGAGCTACACCCCTTCGCCGCTCCGGACCGCCGGGGGACGGTCACGGAACAGGCGCACCGAAAGATCCGGCGCGCCCGGCGGAAACGAGTGTACGGCACCCCCGTCGGGGCTCCGCACGCCGCACCCCCGGGCCGGTCGGACCGCACCGAAACCCGGTGGCACCAGGGTACGCCCGGTGCGCGAGGATGAGGGCCATGTCCGCACCGACAGCATCGACGCAGCAGAAGGCCCGGGTCTCGGCCCGGATCGGCGGGATCGCCGAGTCCGCGACCCTCGCGGTGGACGCCAAGGCGAAGGCACTGAAGGCGGAGGGCCGCCCGGTGATCGGCTTCGGCGCGGGCGAGCCGGACTTCCCCACCCCGCCCGCGATCGTCGAGGCGGCGCAGGCCGCGGCCGCCGACCCCAGGAACCACCGCTACTCCCCCGCGGGCGGGCTCCCCGAGCTCAAGGCCGCGATCGTCGCGAAGACCAAGCGGGACAGCGGGTACGAGATCGCCGCGAACCAGGTGCTCGTGACCAACGGCGGCAAGCAGGCCGTCTACCAGACCTTCGCGACCCTGCTGGACCCGGGCGACGAGGTCATCCTCCCGGCCCCCTACTGGACCACCTACCCCGAGGCGATCGCGCTCGCGGGGGGCGTGTCGAAGGTCGTCGTGACCGGGCCCGAGCAGGACTACATGCCCACGGTCGAGCAGCTCGAGGCCGCGCGCACCCCCGCCACGAAGGTGCTGCTGTGGTGCTCGCCGTCGAACCCGACGGGCGCCGTCGCCTCCCGTGAGCTGACCGAGGCCGTCGGCCGCTGGGCCGTGGAGAACGGCGTCTGGGTCGTCACGGACGAGATCTACGAGCACCTCACCTACGACGGCGCCGAGGCGGTCTCGCTGCCGGTGGCCGTGCCCGAGCTGGCGGACACCTGCGTGGTGCTCAACGGCGTCGCCAAGACCTACGCGATGACCGGCTGGCGAGTGGGCTGGATGGTGGGCCCCGCGGACGTCATCAAGGCGGCGACGAACCTGCAGAGCCACCTGTCCTCGAACGTCGCGAACGTGTCGCAGCGCGCGGCGGTCGAGGCCCTCACCGGCCCGCTCACCGCCGTGGACGAGATGAAGGTGGCCTTCGACCGCAGGCGGCGCGCCATCGTGGAGCTGCTCTCGGCGATCCCCGGCGTGGAGTGCCCCACCCCGAAGGGCGCGTTCTACGCGTACCCGGACGTGCGGGGCCTGCTCGGCAAGGAGATCCGCGGGCAGCGGATGGAGACCAGCCTCGACCTGGCCGCCGCCGTGCTGGAGCACGCCGAGGTCGCGGTCGTGCCGGGCGAGGCCTTCGGCACCCCCGGCTACTTCCGGCTCTCCTACGCCCTGGGCGACGACGACCTGAAGACCGGCGTCACCCGCATGGGTGACCTCCTCCGCGAGGCGAAGTAGCCGCGGGCGGCCCAGGGACGCACGAGGGGCGGGCGACCGGTCGGTCGCCCGCCCCTCGGCGTGTACGGGCTACTTGTCGAGGTCCGCGAGGGCCGCGAGGGCCGCGGCGCGCTTGGCGTACTTCCACTTGGCCAGGTCACCGACGGTCTTGATGCCGAAGGCGGCCAGCTGCTCGTCGTGCTTCTCCGTGAGGCCCTCCAGCGCGGACGGCGGCGCGTCGAGGATCTCCGCGGCCGTCTTGTCCTCCCAGGCCTTGTCCACCAGCTTGCCGAACTTCACGTCGAGCTCCCTCCGATTGGAAAAGGTCGCAGGCAGCATCGACCCGCGAGCCGATCACGGCAAGGCGACACACTCAGTCGGGGAGGACGACCTCGGCGACGGCGCGACCGAGCACGCCCTTGCCGTCGAAGACGGCCTTGACGTCCACCTTGGCGATCCCGTCCGAGACGTCCGAGACGACCGCGGTGACCGTGACGGTGGCGCCCGCATCGTCGTCCGGGACGAGGACGGGGCGGGTGAACCGGGCCCCGTAGCTGCGGACGCGAGAGGGGTCGCCGACCCAGTCGGTGACGATCCGGCCCGCGGCGCCGAGGGTGAGCATCCCGTGTGCGATCACCCCGGGCAGCCCCGCGACCTGGGCGATCCGGTCGCTCCAGTGGATGGGGTTGAAGTCGCCCGACGCGCCCGCGTAGCGGACCAGGTCGGCGCGGGTGAGGTGCAGCTCCAGCGGCGGGAGCTCGGTGCCCTTCTCGACGCTCATGCCTGCGTGACCAGCAACGACGTGGTGGTGGCCACGGGCTCCTCCGCGGTGGCGACCTCGCAGCGCAGGGTCAGCATGTGGCTGCCCGCGCGCGTGGTGAGGCTGTCCACGTGGATCGTGGTGAACAGGTCGTCCCCACCCAGGATCGGGCGGTGGAAGACGATCCGCTGGTCGCCGTGGACCATGCGGGTGTAGTCCCAGTCGAAGGCCGGGTCCTTCAGGAACGCCTCGATCAGCGGCATGGTGAAGGTGGTCGAGAACGTCGGCGGCGCGACCAGGTCACGATGACCGGCGGCGCGGGCGACGTCGAGGTCGAGGCTCAGCGGGGAGGTGTCCCCGATGGCGGCGGCGAACTCGCGGATCTTCTCCCGGCCGACCTGGAACGGACCGACGGCCGGGAGGGCACGTCCGACGAAGGACTCGTCGGGCACCGGTCAGCGGGTCTCGCGGTGCGCCTTGTGGGTCCCGCAGTTCGGGCAGAACTTCTTCACCTCGAGCCGGTCGGGGTCGTTCCGCCGGTTCTTCTTGGTGATGTAGTTGCGGTGCTTGCAGTCCTCGCAGGCAAGCGTGATCTTCGGCCGGACGTCCGTCGCCTTGCCCATGGGAATGCCTCCTGCTTAACGCTGCTGATCAGTCATCTGTGTAGCGGTGGCCGGACTTGAACCGGCGACACAGCGATTATGAGCCGCTTGCTCTACCACCTGAGCTACACCGCCTTGCGAGCCTCGTCACCGAGATCCGCTCGGAGCCCCTTTACGGAATCGAACCGTAGACCTTCTCCTTACCATGGAGACGCTCTGCCGACTGAGCTAAAGGGGCGGCACGGGTCCGCAGGAGTGTCTCCTGCGAGCCGTGGAGAACTCTACACAACGCCCCGGGGGCACCCGGAAACCGGGGGTCCCCCGAGGCGTCGTCGCAGGTCACCAGCTGGATTTCGTCACTCCGGGCAGCATGCCGGCGTGCGCCAGCCCGCGGAGCGTCACGCGGGAGACCCCGAACCTGCCGACGTAGCCGCGCGGGCGCCCGTCCGTCGAGTCCCGGTTGCGCACCCGGGTGGCGCTCGCGTCCCGCGGTTGGCGACGGAGCTCACGTTCGGCCGCGGCCCGCGCCTCGGCCGGCGTACCCGGGGCGGCGATCAGCCGCTTCAGCTCCCGGCGGCGCTCGGCGTACCGGGCGACCACCACCTTGCGGCGCTCGTTCGCGGCGATCTTCGCGGTCGTCGCCATCAGGGCCTCCCTCCCTGTGCCCGGATCCGGGCCACGGCGGCCTCGATCCCGATCCGGTCCACGGTCTTGATCCCCTTCGCCGAGAGCCGGAGCCGGATGTGTCGGCCCTCGGACGCCAGCCAGTACCGCTTGGCCTGCACGTTCGGGTCCCAGCGGCGCGAGGTGCGGACGTGCGAGTGCGACACCCGCTTGCCGAAGCCGGGCTCGCGCCCGGTCAGGTCGCACCTCACCGGCCCGTGCCCGGGTAGGGCAGCAGCGCCATCTCACGGGCGTTGCGGATCGCGACCGCGACCTGCTTCTGCTGCTGCGGCGTCAGCCCCGTGACCCGACGGGCCCGGATCTTGCCGCGGTCGGAGATGAACTGGCGGAGCAGTGCAGCGTCCTTCCAGTCGACCTCCTGTCCCTTCTTCAGCGGGTTGCGCTTCTTGCGGACCGGCCGGACCGGGCGCGGCGCCATCAGCGCTCCTCGCGGAACTCGACGTGCCTGCGCACCGCCGGGTCGTACTTGCGCAGCACGAGGCGGTCGGGGTCGTTGCGGCGGTTCTTGCGGGTCACGTAGGTGGTTCCGGTCCCTGCGGTGGACCGCAGCTTCACGACCGGCCGTACGGCGGCGGACTTGGAGGCCACGCCACCCTCCTCTCGTCATGGAAACGGTTGTCATTTACGGTAACACCACGACCCCCGAACCCCTTCCCGAGGAGGAGCCGTGACCGAGCTGCTGGTGGTGACCGGCCTGCACGCCGTCGGCGTCGAGCGGGTGATCGGCCGGATCCGGGCCGCCGACCCGGACGCGGTGGTGCTGCACCACGACCTGCGCGACGTCGGCGCGGGCCTGGTCCGCAGACGCATGCGGGACCGGCGGATCGACACGCTGACCGAGCTGCGCCTCGCGCACGGCTGCGTCTCCTGCACGCTGCGTGAGGACCTGCTGCCGACGCTGCGTGACCTCGCCGGGCGGGTGGAGCGGGTGGTACTGCACCTCGACCCGGCGCTGGAGCCCGAGCAGGTGTGCTGGGCGCTGCGCCACGTGCTGGTGGACGGTGTGCCGGTCGGGGACCTGGTGGACCTGCGCGGTGTCGTCGCGGCGGTCGACGCCGAGACCTGGCTGGACGACGCGACCGGGGACGAGCCCGTCGCGGAGCGTGGCCTCGCCGACCTGCCGGACGACGAGCGCACGGTGGCACAGCTCGCCGTCGGGCAGGCGGAGTTCGCGGACCTGCTGGTGCACACGGGTGCCGCGGACGCCTGGCGGCACGCCCGCGTCGACGCCGTCCTCGCCCGGTTGGCACCCACCGCGATGCGCGCCCGGGTCGCCGACCTCGACGGCGACCAGGTGCTCCTGCGCCGCGCCCACGCGGAGGCCCGACGGGGCAGGCCCGACGACGTGCACGCGCCGCTGCTGCGCGGGGCGCCGCCGCTGGAGACGGACTGCGGCGTGCGGATGCTGGTGTTCTCCGCGCGCAGGCCCTTCCACCCCGACCGGCTGCACGAGGCGATCGACCTGCTCCTGGAGGGGATCGTGCGAGTGCGCGGGCGGGTCTGGCTGGCCACCCGCCCCGACGACGTCCTGTGGCTCGAGTCCGCGGGCGGCGGCCTGCGGATCGGTGGGGCGGGCGAGTGGCTCGCGGGGCGGGGCGCCGCGGCGTGGGAGCAGGCCGCGGCGGATCGGCGGGCCCTGGCCTCGCTCGGCTGGCACCCCCGCTTCGGCGATCGGGCACAGGACGTCGTCGTGCTGGCGCACGCGCTCGACGCCGACGGTCTCGACGCCGTCGGTGCGGCGCTGCAGGGTGCGCTGCTGACCGAGGCGGAGCTGGCGGCGCCCTGGTCGACCCTTCCCGACCCCTTCGGCTTCCACCACACGGACCCGTGCGGCGAGCCTGCCGTTCCGGAGTCGCGGCTCGGGTGGGGTGAGGAGCGGTGACCGGCTTCTTGATCGCACGTTTCGTGCTCTCAGCGCTGCATGATCGTGATTGAGGTGCGGTCAGTGCGGTGGCGACAGCGCTGACAGCACCTTCTCGACGATCATGGTCGCGGCGCGGGAGGGGCCGCGCTGCGGACAGTCGCGCGCCGGGCAGCGCAGCACCGCTCAGCGGGCAGCACCGCTCAGCGGTCAGCACCGCTCAGCGGGCAGCACCGCTCAGCGGGCAGCACCGCTCAGCGGGCAGCGCAGCACCGCTCAGCGGGCAGCACCGCTCAGCGGGCAGCACCGTCGACAGCGCAGCACCGCGGGCAGCGCACTGAGGCACCCCTCAGGTCCACCTCGGCGGACCCGGTCTGCTCCTCCTCCCGACGGCGTGATCGCCCGATGTGGGGGTGGGGGCCTCAGGCGGAGTGTCATCGTCATGACCTACGACGCGACCTTCCTCCACACCCTCGTCGACGAGCGCCGCGGCGCGCTGCTCGCGGAGGCCGACACCGCCCGCCTGGCCCGCATCGCCCGTCGCTGGCAGCGGGCGATGCGTCGGTCCCCCTCCCCGGAGCCGCCGCCGCGGTACTCCCCGTCCACGGCACCCGGCGCAGCGGAGCCGGTGGGGGCGTCGGCCCCCCAGTGCCGCGTCCCCGCCGCCCGGTGACCACCGCCCGGCGGCGTCGCAGGCGAACGGCGCTTGGTGATCATGGCAGGGTGTGATCACCGGGCACGAGTCCCACGGCATCGACGCGCGAGTCGGGTACCAGGGCGCGAGAGGCACTCGGTCTCCGAGGGCACCACGGGGAAGCACCCTCAGCGCCTGGTCGCTGCTGCGTGGAGCGGGCTCACCCCCCTCGGTGATCACCAGCAGCGGAGCGAGACCGGCGCTCCCGATCATGTGACTCGGGCCCGGCGAGCCTCGCCCACCGGTCAGGCGCAGGGAGCGCCCTCGGCGCCTGTCGACCACTCCGCGGGAGGACCGGGCGTCGTGTGGGCCGCTCGGGGTGCGCCGCGGCGGAATGACGGCGGGGTGTCGGGGGTGCGTGCGAGCATGAACGCCGTGCCGAGACCGGGGGTGGGGATCGGGCTGGTCGGCCGGGTGGTCGAGCGGTCCGCGCTCACCGCTGCGCTGGACCGGGCGCGGGCGGGGCGGAGTGGGGCGGTCCTGCTGTCGGGGGACGCGGGCGTCGGGAAGTCCCGGTTGGTCGGCGAGCTCACCGCCGCGGCGGGGGACGCCCTGGTGCTGCTCGGGCGGTGCATCGAGACCGCCGGGGCCGAGCTGCCGTACCTGCCGTTCACCGAGGTCGTCGGGCAGCTGTCGGCGGCGGAGCCCGCGCTCGCGGAGCGGATCCCGGGACTGCGCAGGCTCACCGCCGAGGGCGGTGAACCCGAGAGGGGCGGCCGGGAGCTGGGCCAGCTCCAAGTGTTCGACGCGCTGCTGACGGCCCTGGGCGCGGTCGAGCGGCCCGTGCTGTTGGTCCTGGAGGACCTGCACTGGGCGGACCGCTCCAGCCGCGACCTGTTGGTCTTCCTGCTCTCGCGGCTCGCCGAGCAGCGGCTGCTGGTGGTCGCCACCTACCGGGCGGACGACCTGCACCGCAGGCATCCGCTGCGGCCGGTGCTCGCCGAGATCGTGCGACTGCCCGCCGTCGAGCGGCTGGACCTGGCCCCGCTGCCCCCGGCGGAGGCGTTCACGCTGGTCAGCGAGCTCGCGACGGACCTCGGGCTGGAGGAACGCGAGCTCCGCAGGCTGGCCGCCCGCAGCGAGGGGAACGCGTTCTTCGCCGAGGAGCTGGTGTCCGCGGCGGGCGGCGGCGGCCTGCCGGAGGCGCTGGCGGACGTGCTGCTGACCCGGTTCGAACGGCTGCCCGCCGCCGCCCGGCAGGTGCTGCGGGTCGCGTCGGTGGCCGGGAGCAGCGTCGCGGACGACACGTTGGCCCAGGTCAGCGGGCTGGCCGCGGCCGAGTTCACCGAGGCGGTGCGGGAGGCGGTGGCGCACCAGGTGCTGGTCACGGACCCGCGCGGCGAGCTGGCCTTCCGGCACGCCCTGCTGCGCGA
>NZ_JACBXB010000788.1 GCF_013870575.1 Pseudonocardia pini | reverse complement strand
CCGCCCCACGGAGGAGCTCCAGGGAGTCCGGCCAGGGGTCCGGCAGGTGCGCGAACGGCACCCGCAGCACGTGCCCCATCGAGACCCGGACCGAGCGCCGGTAGAGCGGGTCGGCGCAGCGGGGGCCGAGCAGGATCCCGTCGACGCCGAGTGCGGCGGCGTTGCGGAACAGCGAGCCCAGGTTCTCGTGGTCGTTGACCGCCTCGCAGACGGCGAGGACCCGGGCGGAGCGGGCGAGGGTGGCCGCGTCGACCGGGGCCGCCCGGTCCGCCACCGCCAGCACCCCGCGGTTGAGGTGGAAGCCGACGGTCGTGGCCATCGTGTCCGCGTCGGCGGCGTAGGCCGGGACGTCGAGGTGCGCCAGCTCGGCGGAGAGCTCCTCGATCCGCCTGGGTACCCCCAGCAGGGACCGGACGGGGTAGGGCGAGTCCAGCAGGCGGCGGACGACGACGACCCCTTCGGCGATCACCAGCCCTCGGCCACCCGGACGGTCGGGGCGACGGTCCGCCGTCGTGAGGTCGCGATAGTCGTCGAGCCGCGGGTCGGCGGGGTCGGCGACGGTCGTGATGATGGCCACGATGACCGATCGTCCCAGGTCGCCTGCCGTTCGTCGCACCGGGTCGCCCGGTCAGCCGGTACCGCCATGTTCGGGGATGTGCCACGGTGGATAGTCGCGGCCCCGAAGGGGCAGGCAGGTAGGAGGCTTCGGGACAGCATGGGCCAGGACGTCGACCGGACCCGGTTCAGTCGGCGGGAACGCCAGCGGTATCGAGCCAAGGTGCAGCGTTGCCTCGAGGCGTTGACGACGATGCTGCGGGAGCACCCGTTCGCCGAAGACGATCCGATGACGGGCATCGAGGTCGAGCTCAACCTCGTCGACGAGGCACTCTCCCCCGCCATGACCGGCCGCGAGGTGCTGGAGGCCATCGGCGGGTCGGAGTACCAGACCGAGCTCGGCCGGTGGAACATCGAGCTCAACCTCCCGCCCCGCCCACTGCCCGGTGACCAGTGGCGCCATCTCGAGCACGAGCTGCTCGACGAGCTGGCCGTCGCCCGCGCCAAGGCCCGGGACTGCAAGTCCCAGCTCGCCATGATCGGGATCCTGCCCACCCTGGACCGCAGCCACCTCGTCGCGGAGTCGATCTCGGCTGACGACCGGTACGCCGTGCTCAACGAGCAGATGCTGGCGGCGCGGGGCGAGCCCATCCACGTCGACATCTCCGGCGGGGACCCGGGCGGCAAGCACGCCGTCGCCGCCGAGCGGCTCACCGCCGACTTCGAGACGATCGTGCCCGAGGCCGCCTGCACCTCGATGCAGCTGCACCTCCAGGTCTCGCCCAGCTCGTTCCCGGCCTACTGGAACGCGGCGCAGTGCCTCGCCGGCGTGCAGCTCGGGCTCGGCGCGAACTCGCCCTTCCTGCTCGGCTCGCGGCTCTGGGCCGAGACCCGGATCCCGCTGTTCACCCAGGCCTGCGACGTCCGGACGGTCGAGCTGCGCAACCAGGGCGTCCGGCCGCGGGTGTGGTTCGGTGAGCGCTGGATCTCCTCCGTGCTGGACCTGTTCGCGGAGAACGCGCGGTACTTCCCGGGGATCGTCCCGTTCCCCGGGGACTCGGACCCGATCACCACCCTGCGCGAGGGCGGCGTCCCCGACCTCGACGAGCTGCGGCTGCACAACGGCACGATCTGGCGGTGGAACCGCCCCGTCTACGACGTGGCGGACGGCCAACCGCACATCCGCCTGGAGAACCGGGTGCTGCCCGCCGGGCCGACCGCCGTCGACATGGTGGCGAACGCGCTGTTCTTCTACGGGCTGCTGCGTGTGCTGGTGGAGGCGGACCGCCCGCTGTGGCAGTCGATGTCCTTCGAGGCCGCCGAGGAGAACTTCACCACGGCCGCCCGGCACGGCATGGACGCCCCGCTCTACTGGCCGGGGACCGGCTGGATCAAGCCGGACGAGCTGGCCCTGCGCAAGCTGCTGCCCCTCGCCCACGAGGGCCTCTCCCGCTGGGGGGTCAGCACCGCGGTCCAGGACCGGTACCTCTCGGTGATCGAGCAGCGGTGTGTGACGGGGCGGACCGGGGCGACCTGGCAGCTGCAGACGGTCGCGGCGCTGGAGCGGCGCGGATCCAGCCGGGCCGGTGCGCTGGCCGGGATGCTGGAGCGGTACCTGGAGTTCTCGGAGGCCAACGAGCCCGTGCACTCCTGGGCACTGCCCGCCTGACCCTCGACCTGGACCGGTCCCGTTCACGATCGTGAACGGGTTCCGGGATCGGCCGCGGGAGCCGCCCCGGCTTCCTAACCTCCCCTCGTTCGACTCGCGAGGGGACGCAGCACATGTCGGGGTTCCGGTTGTTCGGCAGGCCAGAGGCCGTCGTGCGCGAGGTCGAGCCCGGGAGCGCGACGAGCCACGCCCGGCCCGCCCGCCGCGCGGAGGACCTGCTCGCCCCGCCCGGGTCCGAGCTGGGGTTCGTCCAGGATCCGAGGTGGGGTGGGGGTGGTGGAGCAGCCGCTGTGGGTCGGGCAGGGGCCGTGGGCGGGGCAGCCGCCT
>NZ_JACBXB010000787.1 GCF_013870575.1 Pseudonocardia pini | reverse complement strand
CGAGGTGCGCGACGGCGGCAAGCTCCTGCGCGAGATGGCGGGCCAGGTCCGCGGCCTGCCCGCCTGGTACAGCTACTTCGCCGGGGTCGCGGAGACGGCCCAGGGCGAGGCGATCCCGACCGACAAGAACAACTACCTCGTCTACACGAGGCACGAGCCCGTCGGCGTGGTCGCCGCGATCACCCCGTGGAACTCGCCGCTGCTGCTGCTGACCTGGAAGCTCGCCCCCGCGCTGGCCGCGGGCTGCACGGTGGTGGTCAAGCCGAGCGACTACACCCCCGCCTCCACGGTGGCCCTGGCCGAGCTCGTCACCGAGGCCGGGTTCCCGCCCGGCGTCGTCAACGTCGTGACGGGCTGGGGTGCGGAGACCGGGAAGGCGCTGGCGGCCCACCCGGGCGTCGACAAGATCGCGTTCACGGGGTCCACCGCGACCGGGATCGCGGTCGCGCACGCCGCGGCGGACACCCTCGCGCGGGTGAGCCTGGAGCTCGGCGGCAAGTCCGCCCAGGTCGTCTTCCCCGACGCGGATCTCGACGCCGCCGCCAACGGCGTGGTCGCCGGGGTGTTCGCCGCCACCGGGCAGACCTGCCTGGCGGGCTCCCGGCTGCTGGTGCACGCCTCGGTGGCCGACGAGCTGGTCCGCCGGATCGTCGACCGGGCCGAGCGGATCGTCGTGGGCGACCCGAAGGCCCCGGAGACCGAGATGGGCCCCCTGTCGAACGACCGCCAGCTCCAGGTCGTCCTCGGGCACTTCGCCGCGGCCCGCGACCAGGGCGCCACGATCGCGTGCGGCGGCGAGCAGCCCCCGGGGCTGGGCGGGTACTTCGTCCGCCCGACCGTGCTCACCGACCTGCCCGCCGACGCCCGTGCCCTCACCGAGGAGATCTTCGGCCCCGTCCTCGCCGTGTCCACCTTCACCGACGAGGCAGAGGCCGTGGAGCTGGCCAACTCCACCCCGTTCGGCCTGGCGGGCTCGGTGTGGACGAAGGACGTGCACCGCGCGCACCGGGTCGCCGCCCGGCTGCGGGCGGGGACCGTGTGGGTCAACGCCTACCGGGCCGTCGCCCCCCAGGTGCCGTTCGGCGGGGTGGGGCTCTCCGGGATCGGACGCGAGAACGGGGCGGCGGCCATCAGGGACTACACCGAGACCAAGGCGGTGTGGATCGAGCTCTCCGGGCTGTCCCGGGACCCGTTCACCCTGGGCTGAGGGGTGGGCGCCGTCGGGACCCGCCGTCGTCCCGGCTCCCTACCCGGCGTTCCAGTAGTCCCGGTTCACGGTGATCCGCCCGTCGCGGCGCCGTCCGACCGAGGCGCCCCGCAGGGCGGCCGGTTGCATGATCCACTCGATCGCGAACGCCTCGTCCGTGACCACGCTGCTCTGGACCTCGAACGTGGCGCCGGGTGCCTTGCGCAACGCCGACTCGACGAACTCCCGCACCGCGGCAGCACCCTCGGCGGTGTGCCCGCTGGGGACGTCGGTGAAGACCGCGTCGTCGGCCATCCAGGCCATGATCCGGTCCGGGTCGCCGCTGTCCCAGGCGGACAGGTAGCCCTCCGCCCACGTCTCGGTGGTCGTCATCGTCGTCCTCTCGTCGGGGTCGGATCCGGGGTCGGCACGGGTGTCCCGGTCAGCACCCGGCGGAGGGCGGCATGGAGCGGTCCGGAGCCGCCGTGGCCCGCCGCGGCGAGCCAGGCGGGGTGCACGCTCCCCTGCTCGGTCCGGCCGCGGGTCGCGAGCCAGCCGGTGAACAGCAGATAGGTCGACGCGAAGATCTCCGTGGCGGCCGGGCGGTCGAACCCGGCGTCGAGCAGGATGTCGAGCGCGGCCGCGGTCAACCGGTCCGCGGCCGCCGACGGCCCGGTCGCGGTGAGCGCCCGCAGGCCGGTGCCCGGGTAGCGGAGGAAGGCCTGGTCCATCCGGTCGACCAGGGCGACATAGCGCTCGACCCAGTCGAGATCGGGGTCGTCCCGCAGCTCGATGCCCGCCGCGACGGCCTCCACGACGCGGTCGGCGAGGTCGGCCCCACCCCGCAGGTGGTAGTGCACGGCCGGTGCGGTGACCCCGAGCTCCTGCGCCACCTCGCGCACGGTCAGCCGGTCCAGCGAGCTGCGGGCGACCACCCGCAGCGCGGCCTCCCGCAGGTCCGCACCGGTGAGCGGGGCGGGTTGCCGACCACCTCGCCGACGTGTCATCTCGCGGTTCCCCCTTGCGCCCACCCTCGACCAGGCCGTCATTATGTCACAGTAAATGAGACGAGGAGGACCGGATGGACGTGGTGGTCGTCGGAGGCGGTGTCGGGGGCTGTGCGATCGCGGCCCGGCTGGCCGCGGCGGGGCTCGCGGTCACCGTGCTGGAGCGCGAGACGGCCTACCGCGACCAGGTCCGCGGCGAGGGCATGGTCCCCTGGGGCTTCCAGGAGGTGGTCGCGCTCGGCCTGGCGGACGTCCTCCTCGAGACACCGGGCCTGGCGGTGATCACCCGGATGGTGCCGTACGACGAGACCGTGGACGTCGCCACCGCCCGGCGGGCGGCGCGTGACCTGGCCTCGGCG
>NZ_JACBXB010000786.1 GCF_013870575.1 Pseudonocardia pini | reverse complement strand
GCTTCGCCACCGCGCTGGGCTCCGTCCGGCCTCGCGGGACGCTCGTGAACGTGGCGGTGTGGGAGGAGCCGACGCCGCTCGACCCGACCGCCCTGCTGTTCACCGAGGCCACCGTGACCGGGGCGCTCGCCTACACCGACGAGGAGTTCGAGCGGGCGGTGCACATCGCCGCGAGCGGGGTGTACGACCTCGCCTCGCTGGTGAGTCGGGAGATCAGGCTCGACGACGCGATCGGCGGGGTATTCGAGTGCCTCGCCGCCGACCCGGGCGACGACATCAAGGTGTTGGTGAGACCGTCCTGAGCCGCTGAGGCGCAGATCATTAACAGTCACGATTGACCGTTACTCTCCGCATCGTCATACTCGCTGGAGGTCAGAGACCGAGTCGACGACGACGTGAGGGGTGCCGAGTGGATCCGACGATCGTGGACACCGACCGCTATCCGCTGGACAGCGCCGAGCTGAGGGCGCGGGTGCACTCCGAGCTCGCCGCCGAGGGCTGTTGCGTACTGCCCGGGTTCGTCCGGGCGGCGCAGGTCGACGCGCTGCGCGCGGAGGGGCGCGGCCTGGCCCCGTTCGCCCACCACGAGGTGGAGGTCGTCAACGTCTACAACACCGACCCGGATCCGACGCTGCCCGCCGGGCACCCGGCGTATCACCGGGTGCCGCGGGGCAACGCCTTCGTGGCCCGCGACCGCATCCCCACCGATGCGCTGCTGCAGCGGCTCTACACCGATCCGGCGGTACAGCGGTTCGTGGCGGCGGCGTTCGGGCTCCCCGAGGTGTTCGAGCTGGGTGACCCGCTGTCGGGCCTGGTCCTGAACGTCGTCGTCCCCGGACGCGAACACCCCTGGCACTTCGACACCAACGAGTTCACGGTCAGCCTGCTGACGCAGGCCCCCGAGGCGGGCGGCCGGTTCCAGTACGTTCCCGGCATCCGGTCGCCGCGGGCCGAGAACCTCCGCGCGGTCTCCGCGGTGCTCGACGGCGACCATCGCGGGGTCCGGACGCTGGACCTGCGACCCGGTGACCTGCAGCTCTTCGCCGGGCGCTACTCCCTGCACCGGGTGAGCCCGGTCGAGGGCGGCCACGACCGGCACACCGCGATCCTCGCCTACAGCGCCCGTCCCGGCGTCGTGGGCACCGCGGCGCGCACCCGCCAGCTGTTCGGCCGGGTCACCGCCGCCCACACCGCCCCCGCCGGCTCCGGCCGCGTCGACCAGCTCCTGATCTGAGGCCTCCCCGATGACGCTCTCCCCCCGGACCTTCGGCAACGAGGACGCCCTGCCCCGCGTCCCGCTGCCCTCCCTCGACGACACCGCGCAGCGCTTCCTGGAGTGGTCCGCCCCGCTGCTGACCGACGACGAGCGCGCCCGCACCGAGAAGGCGCTCGCAGAGTTCCTCGCGGTCGAGGCACCAGCGCTCGACGCCGCGCTGCGCGAGTACGACGCGACCTCCGGCGTCCACAGCGTGTGGGACGACTTCTGGCGCTCGCGCTACCTCGGCAGGCGGGACCGCATCGCACTCAACGCCAACTTCTTCTTCCTGTTCGAGGACGCGCCCGGCCTCGACCAGGTGGAGCGGGCGGCCGCGCTGACGGCCGCGAGCGTGGCCTACAAGCTCGCGGTGGACGCCGAGGAGGTGCCGCCCGCGACCCAGCGGGGCGAGGCCCTGTCGATGGTGCAGCTCAAGTACCTCTTCTCCGCCTGCCGGATCCCCGGCCGGGAGATCGACTCCAGCCGCACCCCGTACACCGAGGCGTGGCCGGGCCCGTCGACCGAGCGGCACGTCGTTGTGTTCCGCAACGGTCACGTCCACCGGCTCGACGTGATCGCGCCGGACGGCACTCCCCACTCGGTCGCGGAGATCGCCGCCGGACTCCGAGCGGTCGTCGCCGCGACCGCGGAGCCCGGCGAGGGCGTCGGCAGGCTGACGACGAAGGCCAGGGCCGCATGGGCGGAGAGCCGTTCTCGTCTGCTCGCCGAGAACGCCGGGACGCTGGAGACGATCGAGACCGCGCTGTTCTGCGTCGCGCTGGAGGACGCGGTGCCCGCCGAGCCGCGCGAGGCTTGTGACCTACTGCTGCACGGCGAGGCGGGCAACCGCTGGTTCGACAAGTCCCTCACCCTGATCGTCTTCGGCGACGGCACGGCGGGGCTCAACGGCGAGCACTGCGAGCTCGACGGCACCACTGTGGTCGGGTACGTCGACACGATCCTCGGCTCGCCCACGCCCGAGCTGCCGGGAGCGGGTGCCGCCGCCGTCGCGCCGCTGCGGTGGCGGCTCGACGACGAGCAGCGCGCGGACATCGCGCAGGCAGGCGCCGAGTTCGCCGACTACGCCGCCGCCTGTGCCACGTCGACGTTGAGTGTGGAGGGCTTCACCAGCGCGCGGGCCAAGGAGCTCGGCTGCTCCCCGGACGCGTTCGCGCAGCTGGCCTTCCAGCTCGCGCACCGCCGCTCCAAGGGCTTCACCGGCGCCACCTACGAGTCGATCGCCACGCGGCGCTTCCACCACGGCCGCACCGAGGCCATGCGGGTCGTCACGCCGGAGGTCC
>NZ_JACBXB010000785.1 GCF_013870575.1 Pseudonocardia pini | reverse complement strand
GAGGAGGGCGGCCAGCGGGTCGTCGGATGTGCTCATGCCCGGAGTCTCACACCCCGCGTCCACGGGCGCGCATCAGGGTGACTCGGTTGGTCCGGGCCGCGCGTTAACACCTGCTGAGGTGCGGAAACTGCGTATGCGCGGGTGGTGCCAGCACCCTGTATCACCTGTCGATCCGACCGCATCCTTGCCGCGTGGACAACCCGTCGCCGCGACGCCCGTCGCTGCTCGTCACCGCCGCGCTCGCCGCGCTGGCCGCGTTGCTGGGCGTGGGCGCGTGCTCGGCGGTCGTCGCCGCGCCGCGGGTCGAGTCCCACCACCACACCGGGGCCGGGCCGCGCAGCGTCGCGGACCTGACCGGCGCGGTCGAGGGCACCCCGGACGTGCGGTTCGTGCTGACCGCGGGCGTGACCCCGGTCGTCCTCGCGAGCGGCGAGACGATCGACGGGCTGACGTTCGACGGCGCCGCACCCGGTCCCGAGCTGCGGGTGCGGCGGGGACAGCTCGTCGAGGTCGTGCTGCGCAACGGCTCCGTCCCCGAGGGCGTCACGCTGCACTGGCACGGGCTCGACGTGCCCAACGCGCAGGACGGCGTCGCGGGCGTGACCCAGGACGCCGTGCCGGTCGGCGGTGAGCACGTCTACCGGTTCCGCCCGCAGCAGGTCGGCACGTTCTGGTACCACTCGCACCAGGACTCGGCGCGGACCGTGCCGCGCGGGCTGTTCGGGGCGCTGGTGGTGGAGACCGCCGAGCAGGCACCGCTCGACGTCACGCTGCTGGGCCACTCCTGGCCGCGGAAGGGCGAGCAGTCGGTGCCGGCCGTCGGCACCGCCGACGGCCTCGACACCCGCACGGTGCCCGCGGGCACCCGGGTGCGGCTGCGGCTGGTCAACACGGACTCGGACACCCAGACCTGGTCGGTCGCGGGCGCCCCGTTCCGGGTCCTCGCGATCGACGGGGTGGACGTCCACGAACCGGGTGAGCTGGGCGCGGTCCGGCTGCGGCTGCCCGCGGGCGGCCGGTACGACGTCGAGCTGGTCACCCCGGCCACACCGGTCCGCGTCGGGTTCGGGATCGGTCCCGCCGTGGTCCTGACGCCCGGGCGGGGCCCGGTGCCGCTGCCCGTGCCGGACACCGCCCCCGCCTTCGACCCGCTGCACTACGGCACGCCCGCGCCGACCCCGTTCACCGCGGCGGGCCCCTTCGACCGGGAGTCCACGCTCGTCCTGGACACGGTCCTGGGCCGGTCCCGCGGCGTGCCGACGGTGCGGTGGACGATCAACGGCCTGCTGCACGACCAGCTGCCGCCGATCCAGGTGGGCGAGGGCGAGCTCGTGCGGGTCACGATCCGCAACGACGGCACCGACCCCCATCCCATGCACCTGCACGGGCATCACGCGCTCGTGCTGGGCCGGGGCGGCGAACAGGCGACCGGCAGTCCGTGGTGGACGGACAGCCTGCTGGTCGAGCAGGGCCAGGAGTACGTGGTGGCGTTCCGGGCGGACAACCCCGGGATCTGGATGGACCACTGCCACAACCTCACCCACGCGGCAGCCGGGATGGTGCTGCACCTGGAGTACGCGGGGGTCTCCACCCCGTACGCAGTCGGTGGATCGAACACGCCGGAATGACGAGTCCTGAGGGGGACCGACGATGAACGGACGCACTCTCGCCCGGACACTGGGCACCGCGGCAGCCGTGGCCGCGCTGACGGGCGGGCTGGCCGCCTGTGGCGGCGGCACGCCGGCGGCGGGCGGGTCGGGCGGGGCGAGTGCCGCACCCGCGGCCGACCCCAACGCCGCCACCTGCGACAACCTGCTCAAGTTCGACGCCGTGCCGACCCCGGACGGCGACCCGACCGCCCCGCCGGACCCGGAGGCGGCGAAGGCCTGGGGCAACCGGGTCCTGCCGCTGCTGAACGCCGCGATCGGGACCGCGCCCGCGGAGCTGAAGTCGTCGCTGACGTCGCTGCAGCCGGTGGTCCAGGCCTCGGCGTCGCAGGGCACGCAGATCCCGTTCGACGACCCGACGGTGACGGCGAACGTCGCGAAGTACGAGGGCTGGGCCTTCCAGAACTGCGGCTACCAGCAGGTCTCGCTGATGGGCACCGACTTCACGTTCGACGGCATGCCCGCGACGCTCACCGCGGGCCCGACCGCGATCCAGATGATGAACCACTCGGCGGCCAACCAGGTCCACGTGCTGCTCATCCTGAAGTCGCCCGACCCGGCGCTGACGGTGGACCAGTTCGTGGGGATGCCGATGGAGCAGCTGATGACGCAGTTCCAGCCGTTGCCGGGCGCGGTCGTCGCACCGCCCGGGCAGCAGGGCGGGCTGCTCGTCGACCTGGAGCCGGGCACCTACTTCATGATCTGCCCGGTCGGCGAGGAGTACGGCACCGCGCCGCACTTCGTCCAGGGCATGATCAACAAGGTGACCGTGACCTGACCCTGTGAGTGGCGATGGTCGCTCCGGCGACCATCGCCACTCACGAGGTGGTGGTGATGGTGGCCGAGCCCAGGACCACGTCGCCCGCCGGGTCCTCGCGGTAGAAGGCCACGG
>NZ_JACBXB010000784.1 GCF_013870575.1 Pseudonocardia pini | reverse complement strand
GCTTGTTCGGGTCGGCGGGCGCCGCGGCGTCGGCCTTCACGAACTCCTTGACCGACCAGCCGCCGAGGTTCTCCAGCTCGACGAAGCCGTCCTTCTCCTCGCCGATCTGCACCTTGGTCCCGCGGTCGCAGACCGCGACGATCTTCGCGTCGGCCTTCGGCTCGGCGCGCACGTTGACGTTGTCGGTGCAGACGCCGGGCGTGGCGGCGGACGCGGTGCCGGCGAGGACGGCCATCAGGGCAGCGGCGCCGACGGCGACCGCGCCGCCCACCGCCGCGGCGACGCGGCTGGGACGCTGCAGGCTTGCCTTCATGGGGAGCACCTTCCAGAGGTTTCGTTGCCCGCCCCGCGAGGGTCCGGCGGTGCCGGTCGCGGGGCGGCTCGCGATGTCATGAGGCCCAACGAGGGGATCCGTGACCGATTCGCGACCCCGGTCGGTGTCCACCCGAAAGGGGTGGCGCGCCCGTGCGACGATCACCCCGGGTAGCGACGCCGAGGGAGACTGTCCGGCTCGCGCACCCCGGGCGAGCGGTCGCGACCGGGGCCGGCTGCGCGCGGTGACCGGGGGCTGCGGCGTCCGTGGCCCCGACGCCCGGGCGGCTGCTTCGGACGGGGTGGCGGACGGAGGTGGCGGACGAGCGTGGCGGACGAGCGCGGCGGAGGAGGGTGACGCCCGCCCGTAACGTGCCGATCGGTGCCGCCGACCAGTCCACTAGGCTCGGCTGAGACGTAAGTGCTAGAGAGCGCCCCCCACCTCGCAGCCGCGAACAGGGGTGCCGGACCGATCGGAGTGGGGCGTGGCGAACGTGGGCCGTCGGCTGTTCACCAGCGAGTCGGTGACCGAGGGTCACCCGGACAAGATGTGCGACGCGATCAGCGACACGATCCTGGACGCGCTGCTCAAGGAGGACCCGAAGAGCCGGGTCGCCGTCGAGACCCTGGTGACCACCGGCCAGGTGCACGTCGCGGGCGAGGTGACCACCGCGGCGTACGCGGACATCCCCGGCCTCGTCCGGGACACGATCCTCGAGATCGGCTACGACTCGTCGTCGAAGGGCTTCGACGGCAACTCCTGCGGCGTCAACGTGGCGATCGGCGCGCAGAGCCCGGACATCGCCCAGGGCGTCGACACCGCGTACGAGAGCCGCGTCGAGTCCAGCGAGGACGAGATCGCCCGCCAGGGCGCGGGTGACCAGGGCCTGATGTTCGGCTACGCGAACACCGACACCGACGAGCTCATGCCGCTGCCGATCTCGCTGGCGCACCGGCTGGCCCGGCGGCTGACCGCGGTCCGCAAGAGCGGCGAGCTGCCCTACCTGCGGCCGGACGGCAAAACCCAGGTGACCATCGAGTACGACGGCGACAAGGCCGTCCGGCTGGACACGGTGGTGCTCTCCACGCAGCACGCCGCGGACGTCGACCTCGAGGGCATGCTCGCGCCCGACGTGCTGGAGAAGATCGTCCAGCCGGAGATCGCGAACCTGGGGCTCGACACCTCGAACGTGAGGCTGCTGGTCAACCCCACCGGCCGGTTCGTCATCGGCGGCCCGATGGGCGACGCCGGGCTCACCGGTCGCAAGATCATCGTCGACACCTACGGCGGGTTCGCCCGGCACGGCGGCGGCGCCTTCTCGGGCAAGGACCCGTCGAAGGTGGACCGCTCGGCCGCGTACGCGATGCGCTGGGTGGCGAAGAACGTCGTGGCCGCGGGGCTGGCCGAGCGCATCGAGGTCCAGGTCGCTTACGCGATCGGCAAGGCGGCGCCGGTCGGGCTGTTCGTCGAGACCTTCGGCACCGCGCACGTCGACCCCGCGCGGATCGAGTCGGCCATCACCGAGGTGTTCGACCTGCGGCCCGCCGCGATCGTCCGGGACCTCGACCTGCTGCGCCCGATCTACGCGCCCACCGCGGCGTACGGGCACTTCGGCCGCAACGACCTCGCGCTGCCGTGGGAGGACACCTCCCGCGCCGAGGCGCTGAAGTCGGCGGCGGGCGCCTGAGTCCACGTCTGCCCGAACGGCACTCTCGCTCAGTAGGTCTGAGCGAGAGTGCCGTTCGTGCGTTGCGGTGTGGGATGAGCGGCGGTGAGGGGTGAGCGGGGGGTGGGTGTGAGTCGGCCGGTCCGGAAGGCGCCCGCCTCGCGGACGCGCGGGGAGTGGACCGCCGCACCCGTCGCGTCGGTCGCGCGGATCGCCGTGGACGTGCCGCTCGCCCACCTCGACCGCACCTTCGACTACCGGGTCCCCACCCACCTCGACGCCGCGGCGGTGCCGGGGGTGCGGGTGCGCGTCCGGTTCGCCGGGCGGTTGGTCGACGGGTTCCTCCTCGAGCGCGCGGAGGAGTCGGACCACACCGGGAGGCTCGCCTGGGTGGACAAGGTGGTGTCCCCGGAGCCGGTGCTCTCGCCCGAGGTCGCGAGCCTGTGCCGGGCCGTCGCGGACCGGTATGCGGGGGTGTTCGCGGACGTCGTGCGGATGGCGGTGCCGCCGCGCCACGCCCGCGTCGAGGCGGAGACGCCGAAGGACCGGGAGATCCCGCCCGTCGAGCCGCCGGACCCGGC
>NZ_JACBXB010000783.1 GCF_013870575.1 Pseudonocardia pini | reverse complement strand
CGTGGAGAGCAGCCGTTCGGTCCCCACGACCGCGAGCCGCAGCCCCCCACCCGCCGACGAGCACGCCAGCAGGTCCGGGTCCAGCCCGCTCGCCGCGGCGGTCACCCCGCGCACGGCGGCGTCGACGCCCTCGAGGACGTCCTCCAGCGTGGTCGGGTGCTCCGCGAACCCGGCGAGGACGCCGTCGGGCTGGATCAGCACCGCCTTGGTCCAGGTCGAGCCGACGTCGAGGCAGACCGCGCCGGGGCCGGCCCCGCGCCCGGAGGGTGAGCCCGCGCCCGTCATGTCGCGGAAGCCTACCTGTCGATCACCCTCCGCAACGGGCTTCGCACGGATCCATCACGGGTCGCCCAGCGGTAAGGTCAGGTGATCGACACCACAGCACCAGGAGCGACGATGCTCGGACTGATGCAGGACCGTCCGCTGTCCCTGCCCCATGTGTTCCACCGCGCCGAACAGCTCTTCGGCCACAAGCGCCTGATCACCGCCTCTCCGGCGGGCGAACGCGAGACGACGGTCGCGGACTGGGCCGTGCGCGTGCGCAGGCTCGCGACGGTCCTGGACGACCTGGGGATCTCGGCCGACGGCCGGGTCGGCACGTTCTGCTGGAACACCGACCGCCATCTCGAGCTCTACCTGGCGGCCCCGTGCACCGGGCGCGTGCTCCACACCCTCAACATCCGGCTGTTCCCCGAGCAGCTCACCTACATCGCGAACCACGCCGAGGACGAGGTCGTCTTCGTCGACCGGTCGCTGCTGCCCGTCTTCTGGCCGCTGGTCGACCAGCTGCAGACCGTCCGGACCGTCGTCGTGATCGACGACGGCGCGGACGTCGAGGTCCCCGCGGACCCGCGTGTGCGGGACTACGAGGAGCTGCTCGCCGCCGCCGAGCCCTTCGCGGGGCGCTTCGCCGTCGAGGACGAGAACTCCGCCGCCGCGATGTGTTACACGTCCGGGACCACCGGGAACCCGAAGGGCGTGGTCTACAGCCACCGCTCGGCGGTCCTGCACTCGCTGATCACCCTGACCACGGACGCGTTCGGGCTCTCCGAGCGGGACGTCGTCCTCCCGGTCGTCCCGATGTTCCACGCCAACGCCTGGGGCATCCCGTACGGCGCGCTGCTCGCGGGCTGCGACCTGGTCTTCCCGGGCCCGGCGATGACCCCGCAGGCGATCGTGGAGCAGCTCGCCCGGCACCGCGTGACCGTCACCGGCGGGGTGCCGACGATCTGGATGGGCATGCGTCCGCTGCTCGCCGACCACGACCTCTCGGCCCTGCGGGCGATCCTCTGCGGCGGGTCCGCGGTGCCCCGGGCCCTCTCCGAGGCGTACCGCGAGGCGATCGGTCTCCCGATGCTGCACGCCTGGGGCATGACCGAGACCTCGCCCATCGCCTCGGTGTCGAGCCCGCGGTCGCACCAGGAGGGCTGGTCGGAGGACGAGCGGGCGGACGCCCGGGCGCGGCAGGGCCAGCCCGCCCCGCTCGTGGACCTGCGCATCGCGGACCCGGACACCGGCGACGAGCTGCCCTGGGACGACGAGGCCAGTGGCGAGCTCCAGGTCGCCGGTCCCTGGATCGCCGCGGAGTACTACCGGGGCGAGGGCGGCGGGTCCCAGTTCACCGCGGACGGATGGCTGCGGACCGGGGACGTCGCCGCCGTGGACCGCTGGGGCTTCGTGCGGCTGGTCGACCGGACGAAGGACCTGGTCAAGTCCGGCGGGGAGTGGATCAGCTCGGTCGACCTGGAGAACGAGATCATGGCCCACCCGGCGGTGGCCGAGGCCGCGGTGATCGCGATCCCGCACGAGAAGTGGACCGAGCGGCCGCTGGCCTGTGTGGTGGTGAAGCCCGGCGAGTCGGTGACCGCCGAGGAGCTGCTCGAGTTCCTCGCCCCGCGGGTGGCCAAGTGGTGGCTGCCCGACGCCGTGGAGTTCATCGACGAGGTGCCCAAGACCAGCGTCGGCAAGTTCTCGAAGAAGACCCTGCGAGAGAAGTTCGGGGATTACGTGCTCCCCTCCTGAATCGATGAGGGAGAATTCTGAGAGCCAGGCGCCTCTCGCTCTCAGAATTCCCCCGTCGTTACGGCACCTGGAGCAATCTCACAGGGAACTCGTAACAAACTCTTATCTTCCTCGAAAGAGTGACTGCACCCGTTCGCCGTGGTGATTGCGGAACATCGTTTCCTGATCACCGGGCTCCCCCCGCGGGTGACACTCCGCAGGAAGGAATCTCAACGGTGAATTCCACACTCCGCAGGGGCCTGCTCACGGCCGCCATCTCGGGCGGCTGCGTGCTCGTCGTGAACGGCGTGGCCCAGGCATCCGAGGACCCGAAGGCGGCCGATCCCGCGGCCGAGGCGACGACGACCGACGCGACCGACCCCTCCCCCGCGGAGACCGCTCCCGCGAGCGGGTCGACCGTCACGGGCGAGGACGTCGCGAAGGCCCTCACCACCGCCGCCCCCACCACCACCGCGACCGGTGAGACCCGCCGCGGCGGACCCGAGAACACCCGCACCGACGGCGACCGGCGCGGCGGTGACGACCGGCGCGGCTCCAACA
>NZ_JACBXB010000782.1 GCF_013870575.1 Pseudonocardia pini | reverse complement strand
CAGGGCGTCGACGATCCGACGCGTGGTGGTGTTGACCGGGACCGCGAGGCCGAGACCCGTACCCGCCACCGCGGTGTTGATCCCGACGACCCGACCGTGCGAGTCGGCGAGGGCGCCGCCGGAGTTGCCGGGGTTCAGCGCGGCGTCGGTCTGGATCACGTCCTCGACCACGCGGCCCGCGCTGCCGGATCGGGTGGGCAGGGCGCGGCCGAGTGCCGAGACCACGCCCGCGGTGACCGAGCCCGCGAGGCCGAGCGGGTTCCCGACGGCCACCACGAGCTGCCCGACGACGAGCTCGTCGGCACTGCCGAGCCGGACGGGGTCGGGGAGGTCGCCGTCGGCCCGGAGCAGGGCGAGATCGGACAGCGGATCGGCCCCGACGACCCGCACGGCGACCTGGGAACCGTCGCCGAAGTCCGCGCGGCCGGTCTGCGACCGACCCACGACGTGCGCGTTCGTGACCAGCTCCCGCGGCCCGACGACCACGGCCGAGCCGGTGCCGCGGCCGAACCGGACCGCGGCGACCTTGGGGGTGAGCTCCGCGGCGACCGCGGAGACCGTGCGCGAGTAGGCGTCGAGCTCGGCCATGAGAGCCTCCTGATTACACCGTTGCAGGAGACTCAACGACGTGGGACGCCCCGGTGTTCCTAGACGTCCTCGGCTTCGCGGCTCGCCGGGTCCCAGGCGTTGCCCGCCTCGCCGAAGCCGCGTTTGCGCAGGGCCTTCCTGGCCGCCCTGGCGTTGCGCCCCACGAGCCGGTCGACGTAGATCACGCCGTCGAGGTGGTCGGTCTCGTGCTGCAGACAGCGGGCGAGGAACCCGGTGCCCTCGACCTCGACCGGGTTGCCCTTCTCGTCCGTGCCGGTGACCTTGGCCCAGTCCGCCCGGCCCGTCGGGAACTGCTCGCCGGGGACCGACAGGCAGCCCTCCTCGTCGTCCTCCGGGTCCGGCATCCGCTCGCCGGGCAGCTCCGAGGTCTCGAGCACGGGGTTGCACACGACGCCCCGCTTCATCGTGCGGGTGACCTCGTCGGGGCAGTCGTAGACGAAGACCCGAAGGTCGACGCCGATCTGGTTGGCCGCCAGACCCACGCCGTGGGCGGCCGCCATGGTGTCGAACATGTCCGCGACCAGGACCGCCAGCTCCTCGTCGAAGGTCTCGACGGGGCGTGTGGGGGTGTGCAGGACGGGATCACCGATGATGACGATGGGTCGGACGGCCACCCGGGTGACAGTAATGTCTCGATCGACGATTCACGCCCACGGGTGGCGCGTCCCGACGGTCTCCGTCGGCGCCCCGTGGTTCAATGGCGCCCGCGAATGACAGCCGTGTCATTCCGTGGAGGAGCGTCGGCAGGAGCGTGATGGAGTCCGCCACCGAACCCCGCGAGGAGGGTCGCCCCAGCGGCAGGCCCACCCGTGAGCTGGACCGCCGGGAGCGCGAGATCCTCGCCTTCGAGGGCCAGTGGTGGAAGTACCAGGGGGCCAAGGAGCAGGCCATCCGCGAGCTGTTCGACATGTCCGCCACCCGCTACTACCAGGTGCTCAACGCGCTGGTCGACACGCCGGAGGCGCTCGCGGCCGACCCGCTGCTCGTCCGGCGGCTGCGGCGGCTGCGTGCCAGCCGCCAGCGGACCCGTGCCGCCCGCAGGCTGGGGATGGAGCCCTGGTGACCCGCACCGGAGGCCCGAGGTGACCGCACCGTCCGGAGGACCGTCGCCGACCAGGATCGGCGGCATCGCCCTGATCGGGGTCGCGGTCGCCGCGGCCGTCATCGGCTTGGTCTCCCTCGGCACGGGCGGTGGCTCGGACCAGGGTGAGGACGCCACGGCCGCCCCGCCCACCGCGTCCGTCGCCCCGGCCACCCCGGACTCGAACGAGGTCCCGGTGCCGTCGTTCACCCCCACGCCGACGGACCTCGCGACGCCCACGACCACCCCCGCGCCCGTGGCGCCCCCGGTGGCCGCGGACAGCGGCGTCGGCGCGACGGGTGGGAGTGGCTCGGGGGTCGCCCCCACGATCCCGCTGCGGATCTACAACAACAGCACGATCAGCGGGCTCGCGGCCACGGCGGCGTCGGACTTCCAGCGCGGCGGCTGGACGGTCTCGGACACCACCAACTACCCGGACGGGGTCATCCCGACCAGCACCGTCTACTACCGCCCCGGCACCGGCGAGCAGGCCTCGGCGGAACGGCTGGCCCAGGAGTACGGGCTCCGCGTGGAGCCGCGCTTCCAGGGCATCCAGGACGCCAGCCCGGGCCTCATCGTGATCGTCACGCGCGACTTCCGCAGCGCCTAGTCGGTCCGCTCCCCAGCGACGGCGCGTCCCGGATCCCCGGGGCGCGCCGTCCGCGTTGCAGCCCCTGCCGTTCCCGGGTCGTGCGGTCAGTCGGCCGAGCGGCGGGCGGCGTAGGCCTCGAGCTCCGCGACCTGGAACGGGTCGAGGCTCGGGGGGACGTTGCGGCGTGCCTGGGCCAGGTGCGCGGCCGTCACCTCGCTGGCGTCGAGCGACTCGCGCATCGCCGTGAGCGCGGCCTCGCGCAGGATCGCGGCGCAGTCCGCGGCCGAGTAGCCCTCCAGGTCCGCCGCGA
>NZ_JACBXB010000781.1 GCF_013870575.1 Pseudonocardia pini | reverse complement strand
GACCACCCCGCCCGCGCCCGCCCCGTCCGCTCTCGCGGAGGTCGTGCGCGCCCAGGCCTCGACCGAGCCCGCACCCGTCTGCGCGACGACCCGCGCGGTGGTCCCTGCCGGGTCTCCGCTGCGCGCCACGGCCTCGACCAGCGACGACTCCCAGGAAGGGTGTCCTCAGTCACGCGGAATCCCGCCCGCGGGTCCACCATGGGGGCCATGAAGGTGACGGTGGACTTCGACCTCTGCGAGAGCAACGCGCTGTGCATGGCGGCCGCCCCGGAGGTCTTCGAGGTACGAGACGACGACTTCCTCTACGTCCTGGACGAGTCCCCGCCCGAGGCGCTGCGGGCGAAGGTGGAGGAGGCGGTCCGGGCCTGCCCGAAGGCCGCGATCACCCTCGAGGGCTAGGTCGCGCCTCCCCATCCGGCGCCGCCGGGCGGATGGGGAGACACGGCCTGGTTGCCCGGGTCACCGCCAACGGCGAGGATCGCTGGATGAGCCCGGTCTGGCACACGCCGCTGACCCCCCTGGACCTGCTCCGCCGCTCGGCGGCGGTGTACCCGGACCGCACGGCGATCGTCTACGGCGAGCGCCGGACGACCTACGCGGAGTTCGCCGCCGAGGTCACGCGCGTGGCGCACGGGCTGCGTGGGTCGGGGATCGAGCCCGGCGACCGGGTGGCGTACCTGCTGCCCAACGTGCCGGAGATGCTCGTCGCGCACTTCGCCGTGCCCTTGGCGGGCGCGGTGCTGGTCGCGATCAACACGCGGCTCTCGACCGAGGAGATCCGGTACATCCTCGACCACTCCGGCGCGAAGCTGCTGGTCGTCGACGCCGCGCTGCACCCGCGCGTGGCCCCCGTGGCGAGCGAGCTGAAGTCCGTCGAGGAGATCATCACCGTCATCGACCCCGCCGACCGGGGGGACGGCGTGGGTTCGGGTGTGCGCTACGACGACCTGCTCGCCCGCGGCGCCGACACCCCGCTCCCGTGGGAGGTCGCGGACGAGGAGTCCACGATCTCGATCAACTACACCTCCGGCACCACCGGTCGTCCCAAGGGCGTGCAGTACAGCCACCGCGGCGCCTACCTGAACTCCTTCGGCGAGATCGTGCACTCCGGGTTCACGCCGGACAGCGTCTACCTCTGGACGCTCCCGATGTTCCACTGCAACGGCTGGTGCACCCCGTGGGCGGTCACCGGGATCGGGGCCACCCACGTCTGCCTGCGCGAGGTCCGCGGCGACGTGATCTGGGAGCAGATCGGCGAGCACCGGGTGACGCACCTCAACGGCGCCCCCACCGTCGTCACGACGATCATGCGGGCCCCGGAGGCCCGCGAGCTGGACTACCGGCTCGTGGTCACCACCGCCGGCGCGCCGCCGAGCCCCACGACGATCCTGCAGATGGAGCAGATGGGCTTCCGGATCGTGCACGTCTACGGCCTCACCGAGACCTACGGCCCGTACACGGTGAACCAGTACCAGCGGGACTGGGCCGCGCTCGACCCCGAGGAGCGGGCCCGGCTGCAGGCACGGCAGGGCGTCGGCATGATCCAGACGGACGCGGTGCGGGTCGTCGACAAGGACATGAACGACGTCCCGGCCGACGGCGAGACCATGGGTGAGGTCGTGATGCGCGGCAACAACGTCATGACCGGCTACTACGACGATCCCGCCGCCACCGAGAAGGCCTTCGAGGGCGGCTGGTTCCACTCCGGCGACCTCGGCGTGGTGCACCCCGACGGCTACGTGGAGCTGCGGGACCGCGCCAAGGACATCGTGATCTCCGGCGGCGAGAACATCTCGACGATCGAGGTCGAGCAGGCCGTGGTGTCCCACCCGGCCGTGCTGGAGGCCGCCGTGGTCGGGGTGCCCGACGAGCAGTGGGGCGAGCGCCCGAAGGCGTTCGTCGTGCTGGCCGAGGGCGGCGAGGCCACGCCGGAGGAGCTGATCGAGCACGTCAAGTCGAAGATCGCGCGGTACAAGGCGCCGCGGGACGTCGAGATCGTCGAGGCCCTCCCGAAGACCAGCACCGGCAAGATCCAGAAGTTCGAGCTCCGCAAGCGGTGAGCGGCGATAGTCGTCATAACGACTATCGCCACGCACGACGTCACCTTTAGCGTTGCTCACCGATGGCCGAGCAGAGTGCGTTGCGGGTGGGCGCGGGGGCGGTCGCGATCACCACCGCGACGGTCCTGCCGGTGTTCCTGCTCGGGGCGCTGAGTGTGCAGATCGGCGCGGAGCTGGACTTCGACCCGGCGGCGCTGGGACTCGTCGTGGCGCTCTACTTCGGGGTGTCGGCGCTGGCGTCGCTCCCGGTCGGCAGGCTCGTCGAGCGGTGGGGGTCGCGCCGGACGAGCCGGGTCGCGGTCTCCGGCGCCGCCGTGTTCCTGCTGCTCACCGGCCTGGTCTCGTGGAACTACGCCTCGCTCGTGGTGATCCTGCTGATGGGCGCGTGGTGCAACGTCATGGGGCAGCTGTCCTCGAACCTCACCCTGGCCCGCTCCATGCCCCCGGCCCGGATGGGGCTGTCGTTCGGCGTCAAGCAGGCGTCGGTGCCGCTGGCGACGCTCCTCGCGGGGGTCGCGGTGCCCGCGGTCGCG
>NZ_JACBXB010000780.1 GCF_013870575.1 Pseudonocardia pini | reverse complement strand
GCCGCGGTCGCTGCTCGCGGGCGGGTTGGTGCTCGTCGACACGCCGGGTGTCGGCGGGCTGGGCTCCGCGCACGGCGCGGCCACCACGGCAGCGCTCCCCACCGCCGACGCGGTCCTGCTCGTGTCCGACGCCGCCCAGGAGTACACCGGCCCCGAGCTGGACTTCCTGCGCGCGGCGATGGAGCTGTGCCCGACCGTCGGCTGCGTGGTCACCAAGACCGACCTGTACCCGCACTGGCGGCGGATCGTGGAGCTGGACCAGGGCCACCTCAAGACCGCCGGGATCGACGCCGAGGTGTTCCCCGTGTCGTCGGAGCTGCGGCTCGCGGGCGCCGCGACCAAGGACCCCGAGCTGCTCGCCGAGTCCGGCTTCGCGCCGCTCGTCGGGTTCCTGCTGCGCCGGGTCGTGGCCCGTGCCGACGACCTCGACCGGCGCTCCACCAGCCAGGACGTCAACGTCGTGGCCGAGCAGCTCGCCGCCTCGTTCACCGCCGAGCTGACCGCGCTGCGGGACCCGGCGGGCGCCGAGGCGCTCGTCGCGGAGCTGACCGCGGCCAAGACCAGGGCGGACGAGCTGCGGCAGCGGTCCGCCCGCTGGCAGATCACGTTGAACGACGGCGTCGCCGACCTGATCTCGGACATCGAGTACGACCTGCGCGACCGGCTCCGTGCCGTCACCCGGGACGCCGAACAGCTGCTCGACGACGCCGACCCCCGCACCATCTGGGACCAGTTCGCGGAGTGGTTCCACCAGCAGGTCAGCGCGGCGACCTCCGCCAACTACGTGTGGACGGCGCAGCGCGCCCGCTGGCTCGCCGAGCAGGTCGCCGAGCACTTCTCCGAGGCCGCCGACGCCGCCCTGCCGGACATCCGGATCGACGGCGGCAGACCGGGCGTCGTCAACCCGCTGGAACAGCCGGAGGGCGAGCGGTTCGGGGTCGGCCAACGCCTGTTCGTGGGGATGCGCGGCGGGTACGGCGGCGTGCTGATGATCGGGCTGGCGACGAGCTTCGTCGGGATGGCCCTGCTCAACCCGGTGTCCATCGCGGCGGGCCTGCTGTTCGGCGGCAAGACCGTGCGGGACGAGCACCGCAGGCTGCGGGACCGGCGGCGGGCCGAGGCGAAGACGGCCGTGCGCAGGCACATCGACGAGGTCACCTTCCAGGTCGGCAAGGACTCCCGGGACACCCTGCGCCGCGCCCAGCGCCAGCTCCGGGACCACTTCACGGTGCTGGCCGAGGAGCTCTCCCGCTCGCTGGCGGCGTCGGTCGCGGCGGCCCAGAACGCCGTCGCCACGGAGGCGGGGCAGCGGACGAAGCGGATCGCGGACCTGGAGGCCGAGCTCGGCCGGGTCCGGGCACTCGCCGCCAAGGCCGACGCGCTCGCGGGGCAGCGGTGACGACCCTCGGCGCGGCGGTCCGCGAGCTGCTGCGGCGCACGATCGTCGTCTACGGCGACGACGCACAGGCCGTCGGCTGGCTGCAGGGGCACCTGTCCCGGTTCGACGAGCCGCTGCGCGTGGCGTTCGCCGGGAAGGTCAAGGCGGGCAAGTCCACGCTGCTCAACGCGCTGGTCGGCGAGGAGATCGCCCCCACGGACGCGGGCGAATGCACGCGGGTGGTCACCTGGTACCAGGACGCGCCTGCCCCGCGGGTGCGGATGTTCCCCCGGGCGGGCGAGCCGCGGCCGCTCACGATCGCGCGCAACCAGGGTGCGCTGCGGCTGGACCTGGGCGTGCCCGCCGCCGAGGTGGACCGGTTGGTCGTGGACTGGCCGTCGGGGTACCTGCGGGGCACGACCCTGATCGACACCCCCGGCATCGCCTCGCTCACCGCGGACACCGCCGCCCGCGCGGGCGACTTCCTGACCCCGGAGGACGAGCCCTCGCCCGCCGACGCCGTCGTCTACCTGATGCGTCACCTGCACGGCTCCGACATGCGGTTCCTCGAGTCCTTCCGGGACACCGACGTCGCGCGGGCCACGCCGGTCACCACGATCGCGGTGCTCTCGAGGGCGGACGAGATCGGCGTCGGGCGGCTCGACGCGCTCAGCTCGGCCGGGCGGATCGCCCGCCGGTACCGCGCGGACCCCACGCTGCGGGGGCTCTGCCAGACCGTCGTGCCGGTGGCCGGGCTGCTGGCCCAGAGCGGTCGGACGATGCGGCAGGACGAGCACGCCGCCCTCGTCCGGCTGGCGGGTCTGCCGCAGGCGACGCTGGACCCGCTGCTGCTGTCCGCCGACCGGTTCGGCACCCGGCCCGCCGAGGGGGCGCCGGAGCCCTCGGTGCGTGCGGCGTTGGTGGAGCGGTTCGGGCTGTTCGGGGTGCGGCTGGCCACGGAGCTGATCCGGAAGGGGACCACCGACCCGTCGGACCTGTCCCGGGAGCTGGTGCGCCACAGCGGGCTCGAGGAGCTGCGCAGCGTGCTGGCCACGCAGTTCGCCGAGCGCCGGGAGCTGTTGAAGTCCCGCTCCGCGCTGTTGGCGATCGACCGGGTGCTGCAGCGCGATCCCCGTCCCGCCGCGCAGCCGCTGATCGCCGAGCGGGAGCGGATCCTGGCGGGCGCGCACGAGTTCGTGGAGCTGCGGATGCTCTCCGC
>NZ_JACBXB010000779.1 GCF_013870575.1 Pseudonocardia pini | reverse complement strand
TACGCCACCCACGACGCCACCCACGACGACACCCACGACGACACCCACGACGACACGCACGACACCGCGCACGACACCGCCGCCGCAGCCGCGGTCGACACGCTGCTGCGGATGACCGACCCGGTCGTCGCCCTCGCGATGCGTCGCCGGCCGCGGACGATCGAGACCGGCCGCTGCGCGGTGCTCTACCCGGCCGTCGCCGAGGCGGCGCGCCGCGTGGGCGCGGACGCGATCGGGCTGGTCGCGGTGGACGGTTCGGCGGGGCTCGACCTCCACGTCGACCGCGTGGGCATCCACTACGACGACGGGCGGTCGCTGGGCGACCCGTCGTCGCCCGTGCAGCTGACGGCCGCCGTCGTGGGCGACCGGCCCGTCCCGCAGCGCGCGCTGCCTGAGGTCGTGGCACGGGTCGGGGTCGACCGCGACCCGCTCGATCCGTCCACTGCGGACGATGCCCGCTGGCTGCAAGCCTGTGTCCCACCCGATCGACCGGACGAGGCCGCGCGACTCCGGGCGGAGATCGCGGTGGCGGCGTCGGCGCCCACGGAGCTGCTGCGCGGGGAGGCCGTCGACCTGCTGCCCGAGGCCGTCGCCCGGGTGCCCGCGCACGCCCTGCCCGTCGTCGTGACGACATGGGCGCTGTCGCGGCTCACCCTGGAGGGGCGGCTCCGCTTCCTCCACCGGCTCGACGAGGTGGCGGCGGGCAGGGCGGTGGCGTGGGTGTCCGCGGAGGGGGTCGGCGTGGCGCCGGCGGTCCCGACGCTCGGCGACCGCCGCGCCTCCGGCCACAGCATCGTAGGCCTGACGATGTTCGACGGGGCGACCGTGCGCGCCGAGGCGATCGGCCGCTGCTGGTCGCGGGGCCGCATGCTCTCCTGGCTCGCCCCCTAGCAGGCCCCGAGCCGCCAGCTCATCGTGACGGTCGTGCCGTTCGCGCGGTGCACCGTGGCGACGGTGTCCGCCAGGACCTTCATCAGCGGACGCCCGCGCCCGCGCAGGTGCTCCGCCGGATCCGGTGTGCGCCAGCGACCCTCGTCCGTCACCACGACGGTGAGCTCGTCTCGCACACACCGCGCCGTGATCTCGACCGGCCCGCCGCGGCCCGCCGAGTAGGCGTGCTCGGCCGAGTTCGCCAGCGCCTCGTACGCCGCGAGCACCAGGTCCTCCTGGCGCTCCGCCGACAGCGCGGTGCCGTGCGCCCACCGGGACAGGGTGTGCCGCAGCCCGACGAGCCGGGCCGGCGTGACCCAGAGACGGACGTGCAGGTCCTCGGGTCCCTCCCGCCCGGGGGTCACGAGGCCGCACCGCCGGCGTGGTGGACGTAGATCAGGGCGACGTCGTCGTCGTGCGTGTCGCCGGTGAGCTGCGCGACGAGGTCGTCGCAGGTCTCGGCGGTGAGCGGGCGCGGCAGCTCGGTCACCGACTCCAGCAGCCACTGCATGCCCTGGGTGAGGTCCCGGCTGCGGCTCTCCACCAACCCGTCGGTGTAGAGCAGCAGGTCGTCGCCCCGGCGGAAGTCGGTGGCGCGTTCGGGGAACACCGTGCCCACGCCGAGCGGCTGCGCGAGTGCCTCACCGATCTCCTCGACCGTGCCGTCGGCGCGGCGCAGGACGGCGGGCAGGTGCCCCGCGTTGGCGTAACGCAGCACGTCGCCCGGGGTGTGCACCGCGTAGAAGCAGGTGACGAAGGTGCTGTCGGCGAACCGGCTCAGCACCGACGACGCGTGGCGCAGCACGTCCGTCGGCGGCAGGCCGAGCAGGGCGTAGGCGCGGATCGCGGTCCTGACCTGCCCCATCACCGTGGCGGCGGTGACGCCGTGCCCCACGACGTCCCCGATCACGAAGGCCGTACCGCCCGCTTCGAGGGGGATGACGTCGAACCAGTCGCCGCCGATCTTGGAACCGGTCGCGGCGGGCAGGTACCGGGCGAGCAGCTCCAGCCCGCCCACCTCCGGCACCTCGGGCAGCATGCTGCGGGAGAGCTCGCGCGCGAGGTTGCGCTCCCGGTCGAAGAGCCGGGCGTTGTCCAACGCGATCGCCGAGTAGCCCGCGATCCCCTCGGCCAGGTACTCGTGGCGCTCGGTGAACCGGGCCTGCTCGGGATGGCCGAAGAAGAACCCGCCGAGCACCTCGCCGGTGGTCGGGCTGACCACCGACACCGCGAGGTAGCTGCGCACGGGCAGGTGCCCCTCGGGCATCCCGTGGTAGGGCGCGTTGTGGCCGAACCGTCGGTCCACGGTGATGTCGGGGCTGCGCACGGTGCCCTTGCCGTCGAAGGTCGGGGCGAAGACCTCGGTGTTGCGCGGCATGGGGAACCGCTCGAAGGCCGCCCGCGGCACCCCGGACAGGGTGTAGAGGGTGTAGGACTCGCCGAACTGGTTGACCAGGTTGTAGAAGAACGCCCCGAACGCGGCCCCGACGGCCGTGGTCGCGGCGTCCGTGGCCTCCTGCACGATCAGGTCGAGGTCGAGCTGCGCGGTCAGCCGCCTGCCGATCGAGTGCAGGACGTCGATGACCGCGGCCTCGGCGCGCAGGGCCCCGACCACGCGCTGGAGGCCGCCGGTCGCCGCGGCGACGGCCTCGGCGGCGCGCAGGTGGCTGCG
>NZ_JACBXB010000077.1 GCF_013870575.1 Pseudonocardia pini | reverse complement strand
TCGCGGCGACGGGCAGGCGGGAGGCGCCGCGCCCGCCCGCGGCCGAGGAGTCCCTCGTCGAGGTGGGCCCGAACTGGCCGACGGAGCTGGCCATGGCCCGCGACGACCTGGTGGCGGCCTGGTCGGCACCGTCGGCCTGGTCGGGCACGGTGTCGATGGGCGGTCCGGACGAGCTGCCCGCGCCGATGATCGGCGGGATGATCCTGGGCGAGCTGGTCCTGCACGGCTGGGACCTCGCCCGCACCGCCGGAGTCCACCCACAGTGGAGCGACGACGTGCTCGAGGCCGCGCTGCCCGTCGTCGCGGGGATGGCCGAGCAGGGACGCGAGATGGGGATCTTCGGTCCCGAGGTCGCCGTCGCTGCGGACGCGCCCGCGCTGGACCGGGTCGTCGCGCTCTCCGGACGCGACCCTCGTTGGGACTGACAGTCGAAGAGGCGGCGGTGCAGACTGCGTCGATGGCGATCGACCCCACCGGTGCCGACTTGAAGGCCTTCCTCGCGCAGGACGTCGACGAGCCGGTCACGATGCTCAACCTGCTGCGCTTCGGCGAAGGAGGACGGGCGCGCTACGACGAGTACATCGCCCACTTCCGCCGCACCTCGGTCCCGTACGGCGCCGAGGTCGTCTACTACGGCTACGGTCACGCGCCGGTGGTGGCCGAGCCCGGCCAGGAGTGGGACGCGGTCCTGCTCGTCCGCTACCCGAGCAGGCGGGCGTTCTCCGAGATGGTGCGTGACCCCGAGTACCAGAAGGGCACACACCTGCGCTCGGAGGCGCTGGTCGAGGCCGTCCTCCAGCCGACCAGCCAGGCCGTCGTGGACTGAGGCCGGCCGGGCGAGGACGAAGGGTTCCTCGCGTGACTTCTCGCCCCGTGCCCCAAGGCGGCCGCGCACGCAGTGACCCGGACACACCGGCTGGAATCTCGACGGCGCGACGCGCCCTTCATGATGGGGGGATGAGTCCGCCACCCGTCGCGCACCTCCGACGGGCCCGTGACCTGATCGACCGGGACTACGCCGAACCGCTGGACCTCGATGCGATGGCCGCCGCGGCGGGCTTCTCGCGCTTTCATTTCGCCCGCGCGTTCCGAACCGCCTACGGCGAGCCGCCGGGCGCGTACCTGACCCGTCGCCGCATCGAGCGGGCCCAGGACCTGTTGCGGACGGCGAACCTGACCGTCACCGAGATCTGCCACCTCGTGGGGTTCGCCGGCATCGGCACGTTCAGCAGGCGGTTCACCGACCTCGTCGGCTGCTCGCCGACGGCCTACCGCGCCGACCAGGTGCGGCGCGGAGGTCCGCCCCCGGTGCCCGGCTGCTTCCTGATGGCGTGGGCGGAGACCGCAAGCACGGAGAAGCGCGCTCGCTCGTCCACGCCTTAGATTGCGGTCCCAGCGAGGGGAGAAACCGTGATCGACCGCATGTCCCACACCTGCGTGTGGGTGCTCGACCAGGATTCGGCCAAGGCGTTCTACACCGAGAAGCTCGGTCTGGAGGTGCGCAGCGATGTCGAGATGGGGTCCGGGTTCGGGGCCGCGCGCTGGCTGACCGTCGGCCCGCCCGGTCGCCCGGAGCAGGAGATCATCCTGGCGGACCCGGCCATGGGCCACGACGCGAGGACGGCCGACCAGATCCGCGAGCTCGTCGCCAAGGGCGCGCTCGGGGCCGCGGTCCTGGCCACTGCCGACTGTCGGGCGACCTACGAGCAGCTTCGCGAGCGGGGCGTCGAGTTCCTGCAGCCGCCCGCCGAGCGTCCGTACGGGATCGAGGCGGTCCTGCGCGACGACTCCGGCAACTGGTTCAGCCTCACCCAGCGCTTCGCCTCGTGACCGCGCAAGGTGGCCGAGACGAGCTGGGACCAGACTGCCGGCGGGCGGCCGCGCCGGTCGGTTCTCGAGGGCCCTCCCGATGGGCCCGGTCCCGCCGTTGACCCGCTCGGCCGGATCGGTCTCCCCTTCGGCGTCAGGGCGGCTCTCATGATCGCGTGCCGACGGTCCGGCGAGGGGCCTGCGTTTGCCGGTGCTCGGCCGCCGGCGGACCCTGAGGTGGATGTGGCGGTGTCGGGCAGCGGTGGTGATGGCCGCAGCGGTGGGTCTAGCCGGCTGCAGCCCCGCACCGACCTCGGGTTTGAGCTGGGGTTCTTGTCCGGACCCTCCGGTCGCGTCCGCTCGGTGCGCGGACTTGGTGGTCCCGCTGGACTATGCGGACCCCGACGGACCGACGGTGTCGGTGCGGGTGTCGAAGGTGCCTGCGAGCGATCCTGCTCGCCGCCGCGGCATCCTGATCACCAATCCGGGTGGGCCGGGGGCGCCGGCGTTGTTCAACGCGGTGGGTGTCGACGGACTGATCGGCGGCGGCCTCGCGCAGGTCTATGACCTGGTCGGCTTCGACCCGCGGGGCGTCCATGCGAGCAGCCCGTTGTCGTGCGGGCTCACGGCGGAGCAGGCGCGGGTGGCGAGCGTCGATGCACCCGTCGGGCCGGACGACGACGACCTGGCAGAGCAGGCGGCGCTGGCCTGCGCGGCGCATCCGGAGGTGCTGCACACGACCATGGACGGCATCGCTCGCGACATGGACTCGCTCCGCAAGGCCCTGGGCGAGGAGACGATCAGCTACTACGGAACGTCGGGAGGCACGTCGCTGGGCACCACCTACGACGCGCTGTTCCCCGGCCGGTTGGACCGTGCCGTGCTCGACAGCGTCGATGACGACACCGTCTCCTGGCAGGAGGCGTTCCGGGCGTCGAACGCGGCGATCGATGCCCGCTTCGTCCAGCTCGCCGCCCGGCTGGTCGGCCAGGACCCCACGCTCGGACCGGATCTGCGGGCCCGCTACCTGGCGCTTCGAGAGCGACTCGACCAGGACACCGTGATCTTCGACGGGGTCCGGGCGACACCGCAGGCGTTGGGGGCGCTGGCCGATCAGGCGCTGCGCAGCGACGCGGCCGCCGGGTTGTTCGCCGAGGCGATCCGCTATCTCGACGGGCTCCCCGGTGCCCCGACCGAGGCGGACCTCGCCGCCCGGCTCGGGCCCGAGCCGAATCCGGCCGCCGCGACCGCGGCGCAGGCGGACGCCGAGCGGATCGCCTCGGCGTTCCTCGCCATCACCTGCGCCGACCCCAGCTGGTCGAGCGACCCGGCCGACTACGCGCTCGCCCAGGCGAGGGACGCTGCCGCGTACCCGGTCAGTCAGGGAGTGCGGGCGTCGATCTCGCCGTGCGCGTTCTGGGCCGGCCCCCGAATACCTCGCACACCCCCTACCGGTCAGGGCAGGGCGGGCACCTTCCTGCTGATCCAGAACCGGTTCGACCCGGCCACCCCGGCGGCCGGGGCGCAGCACACCCGGGAGGCGCTGGGAGCCCGCGCGGTCATGGTGACGACAGGGCGAGGCGGCCACGGAGTGCTGGGTGTCGACGCGTGCGCCACCGCGGCTGCGCGAGCCTTCCTGCTCGACGGCAGACTCCCGGCCCACGACATCGACTGCTGATCGCCGACTGCGTGATCACAGGCCGGGGTCCGGTCAGCGAACCCGGGACAGGATCTCGACGATCCGGCGGGCCTCCGGGGTGCGCAGCCGCACCGACAGCGAGCCGATGTTCACCGCCGGGTTGCCGCTGAGCTGCGCGGTCACGACGAGCCGGCGCGGGTCGTCGGCGGTGACGGTGACCCGGTCCAGCCACTCGCGGGTCAGCGGCACGTCGACCGTCTTCGACTTCCGCGACCACACGACGAACCGGTTGCGGCATAGCGCGACAGCGCCCCGGGTGGGGTTCGCCGTGTACTCGCCCGGGGTCCGCAGCACGTACGACCCCCGGAGTCCCTCGGCGAAGACCAGCGGCCCGGCGGCGAGCAGTTCGGACCGCAGCGGTTCGTCGATCCGACCCGACCCGAGGAACACCCGCCCGATCCGGCTCACGCGTAGATCATGCCTCGGCGCGGCGCGCGCCGCGACGGGCCGCGACGGTGCTGCTGGGACCGTTGCGGCGGTGCCTCACGCCTGCGCGCCTCGCGCCATCGCGGCGCTGAGACGGCCGAGGACGTCCCGGGCCACGGCGCGTTCGGAGGCGGAGAGTGATCGGCAGACCTCGTCGAGGTCCTGGATCGCCGGCATCCACGCGCGGAGAGCGGCCGTGCGGGCGGTGGTGGTGCCCGAGACCCGGACGCGGCGTCCGTCGCCGGGGTCGCGGGAGCGCTCGACGTGACCGGAGCGCTCGAGGCGGTCGACGAGGATCGTGATCGCCGCGGTCGAGACCCCGAGCAGGCGGGCGAGTTCGGTGCCGCCCATGGGCCCGCGCTCGGAGAGCATCAGGATCGCGGTCATGTCGCTGACGTTCATCCGCATGCGCCGGGCCATCCGGGCCGTGAGGTCCTGCGAGGCGCTGATGAGGTCGCGGACCGCGAGGGTGGTGTCGTCGAGTGCGGCGAGCGCCGCGTCCAGGTGGGCCGCCTCGTCGGTCATGCCGGGCTCCGATCGCCGATGATTTTGTTAAGCATCTTAGCTACCTGGGTAACCTGCGAGCATGCGCGCCCCGTCCTTCCCCTCCGCCCGGTCCTGGCGAGCGCTGCTCGTCTCGATCCATGTCATCGCGTCGGTCTGTTGGCTCGGTCTCGCCATCGCGCTCGTCGCCCTCCTCGGCCTCAGCCTCTCCTCCCCGCCGGGCGAGACCCGGACCGCCGCGGCGGCGATGGCGCACGAGCTCGACCTCACCGTGCTCGGGTTCGCCGCCATGATCGCGGCGCTGTCCGGCTTCGCGCTGTCCACCGCCACGTCCTGGGGATGGTTCCAGTACCGGTGGGTGTCGACGAAGGTCGTCCTCACCCTCGGCCAGATCGCTCTGGGGACCGCGGTGCTCGGCCAGGCCCTGCCGGGAGTGGCCACTGCCGCCGGCCGGGGCACCCACGGGGCCGCGCTCCCGGTGGCGGTCGGGCTCGGGCTCGTCGCGACGGGCCTGGCCCTGCAGGTCTGGCTCTCGGTCGCCAAGCCGGGGGGCCGGACACGCTGGGGGAGACGGGCCCCGGGGCGCCTGCCGACCGCCCCGGCGTGGGTCTTCGCGTTGATGGTCGGGTTGCCCCTGATCGACACCGCGCTCCACGCGTTCGGGGTCGCCGACCTCCCTGTGCTCTCCGCGATCGGCCTGGTCGCGGTGCTGATCGCTCGTTCGCGCGCAGCGTCCGCGACCGCCCGGCCATCCCGCGTTGCTCGGAGCGCCCGCTCCGGCTGATCGACGTGGGACGCGGGCGACACGACCGGCGGCCATGCGCAGCGGACGCGGGCGTCGGGTCGAAAAGGGAGTGCTCAGCGTCCAGGCGGAGTCGCGGCGAGGTAGGTCTCCTCGGGTCTCACGACGCCGCCTGCTTCGGTCAGGAGTGAGGCGCCGCCGAGGACACCTCGGCGGTGTACGAAGTGATCGCTGACAGTGTTCCGTCGGTGAACCGGTAGAGGTCGCAGGAGGCCACGGTGAAGGTCCCCGCGGGGCCGTCGTAGCGCGCGATCACATCGACGACGACGTCGTCGCCTGCGTCGATGACGTGCCAGGAGGTGAAGGTCGTCGTGGTGTCGGCGAGATCGGCGAGGGTCTGTTCGCAGACGGCGACGACGGCGTCGCGGCCCACGGTGGTGGGGCCGCCGTGTGCGGTCCACCGGATGTCGTCGGCGAGTCGCGGGTAGGCGATGGCGAAGTCATGGCGCGAGAACGCCTCGGCGATCTGTCTCGCGTCGTCGGTCCCGGTCGGGTCGCTCATGTGGGCATGGTCGTCGAGGTGGTCGAGGTGGTCGAGGTGGTCGAGGTGGTCGAGGTGGTCGAGTCTCCTCCCCGGGTGATCGTGTAGCGCGCGGTCTCCCGGTCAGAGGCGGGACCAACCATCGCCTTCGACCGCGAGTCGCCTTCTCGGCCGGCTCAGCCAGCCCAGACGACGCTGAGGATGTCCACCTCCCGATCACGCTCGAGGACGAGGTAGACGACGAGGCCCTGATCGTCGCCCCCGAAGGCGATCTGGCGCATCGGGCCGTCCGGGCGGGCCTCGTTGTAGGGGAGCCCGCTCTGCGGCGAGATCTCCAGCAGGGCGAGGACCTCGGCGTAGGCGACCAATGCACCGTGGTCGAGTGCGTCGAGCTGGTCGTCGATGCTCTCGTCGGGGACGATCCGGTACACCTAGTGCCCCGCACCGCAAATCCGCCACACATCTCGACGGCCCAGGCCCACGCAGGCGGCGTTGCCGGTCCGGCGAGTACACCCGGTACGAGCGTCGGACCGGCTGCCTTGCCTGCATGAACCTGGATCCGCCGATATACGCAGCGGACTTGCGGTGCGGGACACTAGCGGCCGAGGCGGCGGTTCAGGTCGGCTCGGTGCTCGGCGATGTCGACGCCGGTGGAGTTGCGGCCCGTGGTCAGGATCTCGCGGGCCTTGTCGAGCATCCGCTGGTGAGCCTCGGCGCCCTGCCGGTGGGTCATGACCGCGATGCGGTGATACGCGCGCAGGATGCTGAGGACGCCGGTGAGGTCGAGCGACTCGGTGGCGTCGATCATCGCGGCGCGGTAAGCCCGTTCGAACTGCTCCCGTTCCTCGGGGACGAGCGCCGCGCGGATCGCAGCCGGAGTCGCGTCCGGCGCGAGTTCCGGGACAGGCGAGGCAGCTGAGCTCACGACGGTTGACGATAGCCCTCTGCTGGCAGCTGTCGATCCCCTCACGGCGTCGGGCCGAACTCGTGGGTCTCCAGCCAGCTCTCCACGTCGGCCCAGCGGTAGCGGGCATGGCGGCCGACTCGGACGTAGCGCGGACCTGTGCCCTGATGAGCCCACTGGGCCAGGGTCGCGGGTGGTACGCCCAGGTACTCCGCCACCTCGGTGCGGCTCGCCAGCTTTCGTCGAGTCTCAGCCACGCTTATCTCCTGTCGAGAACTTGCGTCGGAGGTTCTCCTTGAGGGATAGTGTCGCCGACTTCTCGGTCCGGCGCAACGGAGGTCGTATGTTATCCGTCATGGAGAACGTGAACGAACGGGTCGGGTCGAATGTCAGGACGGTTCGAACCACCCTGCAGCTGACGCTGGCGAAGGTCTCGGCAGCGATGGAGGCACTGGGCGTGCCGATGTCGCTGAACACGCTCTCGAAGATCGAACGCGGTGAGCGGGGGATCGACGCGGCGGAGTTGCTCGCGCTGGCGTTCGTGCTCGCGACGACACCGAACCGGCTGCTGCTCTCCGAGTCGGCTCGCTCGTCGGAACGCATCGAGTTGGCGCCGGGAGTCCGCGTGCCGGAACTCGTGGCGTGGGACTGGGCGGAGGCGGTCTCCGCCATCGGCCCCTGGTTCGGTGCGGCGGAGTACGGCAGGACGATGCCGCCGGAGGAGGAGCTGATCCGGATCAACGAGGGATTCCGGCTCATCAGCGTCCCGCGGCGGCCGAACTACGACCTGCCCGGCGTGGCGCCCTACCTGCGGTCCGTCATGCGTCTGGTCCAGATGCTGGAGGACCTCGCTGCCGAGGAGGGGGTTCGGCGGACGGAACTGCTGGAGATGGTGCGCCAGATCGTCTCCGGTATCCCCGACGACCCTGGGGATGAGGATTGATGGCCGTCGACGATCTGTGGTTCAGCTCGAAGCGGCAGTATGGGCCTGACGGGCGGAAGCTGCCGGCGGCCCAGACGAGCCGCCACGGCCGCGGCAAGCGCTGGCGTGTCCGCTACACCGACGACACCGGACACAAGGTTGAGCGGCTCTTCGAGCGCAAGCCGGACGCGGAGCGGTTCGACCGGCAGGTGCACACCGACGTCGCTCGCGGGCTCTACATCGACCCCGTTGCGGGCCGTGAGTCGGTCGCTGCCTTCGCCGCGCGGTGGCTTGCCGGGCAGATGCACCGCGGCAGCACCGCCGAGCTGATGCGCCGCACCTTCGACCGGCACATCAACCCCGTCCTCGGTGAGCTGCCCCTGATCCAGGTGAAGCCGTCGCACCTGCAGGCGTGGGTGAAGGGGCTCGACCTCGCGCCGAGCTCGGCGCGGGTCGCCTACAGCTACGTGGTCTCCCTGTTCGGCGCCGCGGTGCGGGACCGCGCCGTCGCAACGACTCCGTGCGTCGGGATTCGTCTCCCGCCCGTCGAGGCCTCCGAGCACCTGATCCTGACCAACGAGCAGGTCCACCTGATCGCCGAGGCGCTGCCTGCGAGGTTCCGCGCCCTCGTCTACGTCGGCGCCGGACTCGGGCTCCGCCACGGCGAGGCACTCGGCCTCGAGTTGGAGCACGTGGACTTCCTTCGGCGCGAGGTCCGCGTCGAGCAGCAGCTGACGGTGATCGCGCGCCGCCGACCCTTCCTCGCGCCGGTGAAGACTCGGACCTCCCGGCGGGTGGTCGAGCTGCCGCAGATCACCGCGGATGCACTCGCGCGGCACCTGGAGGAGTTCCCCGTCATCGGGGCGACGGTCTCCGACGAGACGAACCGGCGCGATCCGAAGGAGCGCACAGCGCAGCTGATCTTCACCAACAACCCGGGTCGTCCGATCCACCGCGCCACGTGGTCGCACTTCTGGAAGCCGGCCGCCGAGGCGGCCGGGCTTCCGCCACGGACCGGCTTTCATGCCTTGCGCCACTACTTCGCCACCCTGCTGATCGGCGCCGGCGCGTCGGTCAAGACGGTCCAGATGGCCCTCGGGCACAGCAGCCCGACGGTCACCCTCGACACCTACGTCGGGCTCTGGCCGGACCAGGTCGACCGCACCCGCACGCTCGTCGACAACGCGCTTCTGGGTGTCCCACAGAGGGCGGTTGAGTCGAAGTGAGTTGTGCCCGATTTGTGCCCGGCGATCTCTACCAGGTTATATCTGCTGGTCAGAGCGTCAGGGGACCGCCGATTCAGCGGTAGTTGGTGAACTGCAGGGCGATGCCGAAGTCCTTGCCCTTGAGCAGGGCGATGACCGCCTGCAGGTCGTCCTTCTTCTTGCCCGAGACCCGGAGCTGGTCGCCCTGGATCTGGGCCTGGACGCCCTTGAGCTTCTCGTCCCGGATGACCTTGCTGATCTCCTTGGCCTTGTCCGAGGCGATGCCCTGCAGGATCTTGCCGGTGACCTTGTAGGTCCTGCCGGAGACGGCGGGCTCGCCCACCTCGAAGGCCTTCAGCGAGATGTTGCGCTTGATCAGCTTCTCCTTGAAGACGTCGACGGCGGCCTTCAGTCGCTCCTCGGTCTCCGACTCGAGCGCGATCGCCTCCTCGCCGGACCAGTCGATCGAGGTGCCGGTGCCCCGGAAGTCGAAGCGCTGGGAGAGCTCCTTCGCCGCCTGGTTCAGGGCGTTGTCGACCTCCTGCCGGTCGACCTTGCTGACGACGTCGAACGACGGGTCGGCCATGGCTCCTCCTCGGGTGCTCGGGGTGGGCCCCCCTCGTCGGGGGCGATCACCGCTGTCGTATCCTTCTCCCCGCACGTCGGCACGCCGACTGCACCCCGGCAGGTTGCCCGAGTGGCCAAAGGGAGCGGACTGTAAATCCGTCGGCTTAGCCTACGAAGGTTCGAATCCTTCACCTGCCACACCCCGTGAAAACGGCCTCTGTACTGCGGAAACGCGGTCAGAGGCCGTTTTCGTCGGTGGTCGGCTCGGCCTGTCCCCACAGCGCGCGCAGCGCCCTGGCGACGCGGGCGGGTTCGGTCTGGTGCGGGGAGTCCAGGTGGTGTCTGCCCTCGTACCGCTCGACGGTGCACCGGCCGAACCGCCCCGGCATCCGTGCGGCCATGGACGCGAAGCGCCGGCCACTGAGGCTGCCGTAGCAGAGGTACACGGGGCCGGCGTAGGCGCACAGCCTCGCCTCGTCGACGCTCTCCCGGCCCACCGTCCGGAGCATCGCCGCGACACCGGCGGGACGGAGGGCCATCTCGGGGCCGGGCGGCAGCGGGGGCAGCGGACCGAAGTCGACGCCCGGCGGGACCAGGGTCTCGGCGAACCTCGCCATCTGCTCCTCCGCGGGGAGGTCGGCGAGCCCGGCGGGCCAGGTCCCGGCCAGCTCCCGGCGATCGTCGTCGGTGAAGTCGGTGGCCGGCTCGTCGAGTGCCATGCTCGCGACCCGGTCGCCGTGCTCCGCGGCGTAGGCGAGCGCGATCGCGCCGCCGATCGAGTAGCCGAACAGGTGGACCCGGCCGAGACCGCGCTCCGACACGAAGCGGTGGAGCCCCTCGACCTCCAGGGCCAGCGAGTAGTCCGCGGGAACCCGCGCTCCCGCGTACAGCTCGAGCTCCTTGATCTCGCACCGGACCGACCCCAGCTCGGCCAGCAGCGGAGCGAACTTCAGGCGTCCGGGGTTCACGACCCCGGGCAGGAGGACCACAGTCGTCATCGTCGCCCACCTCGTCGTCGACCGGACGGACGAGAGCGACCCTGGCCCGACCGTCCGAGAACGGCAAGCTCCCCGTCGGTGCGCGACCTCGCCGCAGGCCCTCAGCGCGCGGCGGGACCCGGCGACGGCCACCCGGCCATGGCGAGGTCCGCGGTCGCGAGCAGCCGGGTGCGGGTGGCCCCGTCGGTGGCCACGACCGACATGCCCTCCAGGACGGCGGCGTACAGGTCGGCCATCGCCGTCGGGTCCGCCGACTCCGGCAGCTCGCCGTCCGCCTGGGCCTGCCGGAGCCGGGCCAGCAGCATGGCGTGGGTGGCACTGCGCAGCTCGGTCGTGGCCTCCTCGGCGACGCGGTTGTCCTCCGCGCAGCGCAGCGACCCGATCCCGACCATGCACCCGGGCGGGAACCCGGGCCGGGTGAACGCCTCCGCCGCCGCCCTCAGGACGGCGTGGACGCCGTCGCGGGCGCTGGCGGCCGAGCCGAGGTTCGCGACGCCGAGCCGCCCCAACGTCCGCACGTAGAGCTGCAGCGACTCCCGGTAGAGCTCCTGCTTCGAGCCGAACGCGGCGTAGAGGCTGGGGGCCGCGATCCCCATCGCCCTCGTCAGGTCGGCCACGGACGTGCCGTCGTAGCCGTGCCGCCAGAACATCGCCATCGCGGTCTCGAGCGCCCGGTCGCGGTCGAACCCCCGCGGCCGCCCCCGGGCCTTGGTCGACATTCTGTAGTGCCTCCTGGAGAAGTTTGCGCTCCCGCCTGGCCGATGCTATTTCTTTAGCGACCACTACACAAGGAGTGCTCCCGTGACGAGTCCGAAGAGGCCGCGAGACGCCGTCGTGCGCACCGTCACCACCGTCTACGCGGGAATCCTGCTGACCGTCATGGTCGTGTCGGCCGTCAGCGGGATCGTCGATCCGCAGCAGGGGGCACAAGGATTCGGGGTCCCCGCCACGGACGACGCTGCCGCCCTCTACTTCGCGGTCTACCGGGACCGGAACCTGGTGCTCGCCGCCGTCGGGTTCGCGTTCCTGTTCCTGCGCATGTGGTCCGCGCTCGCGATCCTGGCGACGGCGGCCGTCACCCTGCCGCTCTACGACATGCTCGCCCTCCTCCGCGCCGACGAGCCGGTGTCCGCGGGGCATCCGCTGACCTTCGCCGCGTTGGTCGTGCTGGCGGCTCTGCTGTGGACACGGGTACGGAGGGCCGGGGCGGTGCCGCAGGTCCAGCCCGCGTGAACGCCCGCGTCGGTCAGGCGTCGACGTCCGCTGCGGCGATCACGTCCGCGCAGGAACCCCTTGAGGTCCATCCCCGCGGAGAACACCCCGCCCGCGCCGGTGAGCACTCCGACCCGCAGCTCGTCGGAGGCGTCGAGCTCGTCCACGGCCGCGGCGACCCCCTGGGCGACCCCCAGGTTCAGGGCGTTCTTGGCCTGCGGCCGGTTGATCGTGATGACCTGGACCGCACCACGACGTTCGACGAGCACCTCATCCGACACGTTTCCTCCTACTGCACAGCGTTGTGGGACGTCCCTCGGACCTTAACGAACGTTCTACACATCACCCAGGGGACGGACGTCACGCTCCGCGCGACCGCCGGTCGAGTGGCGTCCGGGCACCTGCTCACCCCGGACACGCCGCCGCCCGTCCCTCTGTCGTGGAGTTTCGACTCCGGACGGTGGACATGTCTTGCCCCTGCGTGACCGATCGGGCGATCATTTCTGTGCACGGTCCGGGCACGAGGCGTGACGGAGCGTCAGACGATCCGGCGACAGCAAGGAGACCACGATGTCGGGCGATCAGGATCCGCACAGTGACTACGGGTACGACCTGGCACACGAACTGACGATCGCCCTGCGGCAGCCCATGCGGCGCCCGCGGACCACCGTCTCCGTCCCCGCGCAGGTCCTGCGCAGGGAGCTCGACCTGGACATCGAGACCCCGGAGGCCCTCGAGGCCTGACGTCGCCGCCGGAACGACCGACCCCGACCGGGGCACCCGCGCAGGGTGCCCCGGTCGCGCGGTCTCCAGGGTCAGT
>NZ_JACBXB010000778.1 GCF_013870575.1 Pseudonocardia pini | reverse complement strand
ATGGCGTGGGCCTCGGCCGGGCCGTAGGTCTCCGCCTCGACGACCACCCGCCGCAGTGCGACCTCGCCGACCCGGTGCCGCAGGATCTCCAGCGCCGACTGCGGGAAGGCCACGCCGACCTTCAGCTCCGGCGCCCCGAACCGCCCGCGTCCGTCGGCCATCAGCACCCGGTCCGCGGCCGCGGCCAGCACGGCGCCGCCGGCGATCGCGTGGCCGTTGACCGCTGCGACGACCGGGCCGTCCAGCGCGAACGCCGCCGTGAACAGCGCGTCGAGGGCGGGCAGGAACTCACGGACGTACGTCGAGCAGCCGTCGGAGGTCGACGCCCGCCGAGAAGGCGCGCCCGGCTCCCGTCAGCACCACCGGCCCGGACACCGTCTCGAGCTCGGCGGTGAGCGCGCGGCACAGCTCCAGGTCCATCGCGTTGACCGGGCCGTGCTCGATCGTCAGGACGGTGACCGCCCCGCGCCGCTCGCGGGCGATCATCGGGCGGGGTCCAGGACGACCTTGCCGACGCCGCCGGTGCGGTCGGCCAGCATGGCGTAGGCGGCAGGGCCCTCGGAGAGCCCCATCCGGTGCGTGATCAGCGTGTCCGGCGCGAGCCGACCCGCCGCCGCCAGCGAGATCAGGGCGGGCAGCTCGCGTTGGGCCGAACACAGGCCGATCGCGAACTTCAGCTCCTTGGTCTGCGCCGCCTCCATCCGGAAGGGGAAGGCACCGTTGCGGCTCACCCCGACCACGCTCACCCGTCCCGCCTGCCGCGCCGCGCTCACCGCGAGCGCGATCGTCTCGTCCGCGCCGACCGCCTCGATCACGGCGTCGCACCCCTCCCCTGCTGTCAGGTCCTTGAGCGACGCCTTCGGGTCCGCCGGGTCGACGGGCTCGGCGCCGTGCTCCACCGCCCAGGCTCGCCGGTGGTCGACGGGATCCGCGGCGAGCACCCGTGCCGCGCCCATCAGGAACGCGGACTGCACGGCCAGCTGGCCGACCGGACCCAGCCCGATCACCGCGACCACGTCCCCGGGCGCGATCCGCGCCCGCCGCGCCCCGTACCAGGCGGTGGGGGCGTTGTCGGTCAACAGGATCGCGGTGTCGTCCGTGACGCCCTCGGGCACCCGCAGCATGTTCACGTCGGCGTGCGGCACCGCGACCGCCTCGGCCTGGCAGCCGGGGAGCCGGTGGCTCATGCCGTAGCAGAACTCCTTCCACGGCTCCCGCCGGTGCTCGCACGCCACCACGTGCCCCCGGGCGCAGGTCGCGCACCAGGCGCAGCCGATCGAGGCCGGGAGCAGCACGCGGTCGCCGACGGCGAACCGGCGCACCTCGCTCCCGACCTCCACCACCTCGCCGACGGCCTCGTGGCCGACGCAGTAGCCGGTGTCGTGGCTGAACCCGTGCCCGGCGTAGATGTGCAGGTCGCTGCCGCACACGCCGGCCGCGCTCACCCGGACCACCGCGCCCAGCTCGTCGGCGGGCTTCGCGTCCGGGACGTCGACGACGCGGACGTCCCGCGGCCCACTGAAGGTGAGTGCTCTCATCCCGGCAGGTGCACCCCGCCGCCGAACGCAACCCCGAGCAGCACGGTCGCGGACTTCTCCCGCAGGTGCTTGACCTCGGTGTACTCCGGGCTGTCCCACCACCGGTCGAACTCGGCCTCGTCGGCGAACTCCAGCAACACGACGACGTCCGGGTCCCCCTCCCCCTCGATCACCTTGTGGCCGGTGTTCACGCTCAGCGGCCTGCACTCGTAGGCACCCAGCGTGGCGGCCGTCTGCCGCTGGTACTGGGCGAACACCTCGGCGTCGTGCTTCTGGAGGGCGGCCAACATGTAGTAGCTCATCGTTCTCCTCGGTTCGGGGTGGCGGTGGTGGCGTTGCTCATCCGGAGGTCGGCGCTGAACCCGCCGTCGACGGTCAGGGTGGTCCCGCTGACCCAGCGGGAGCGCTCCCCCGCCAGGTAGAGGACGGCCTCGCCGACGTCCCAGCCGGTGCCCTCGGTGCGGAGCGGGACCAGCGCGGCCCGGGCGCGCCGGGCCTCCTCCGTCAGTCCCTCGACCGCGACCATCGGCGTGTGGACGATCCCCGGCGCGACGGCGTTGACCCGGATGCCCTCGGGCCCGTGGGTCATGGCCATGGAGCGGGTCAGCGACAGGACCGCACCCTTGGTCGCGGCGTAGGCCGGACGCGGGTGGGTCAGGGTCCCGGCCAGCGAGGACACGTTCACGATCGAGCCGCGGCCCGCCGCCCGCATGTGCGGTATCGCGGCCTTCGACGCCAGGATCATCGAGGTCACGTTCACGTCGACGGTGCGCCGCCACGCCTCGACGTCGAGAGCGACGACGTCCTCGGCCGGGCCCACGACGCCGACGTTGTTGACCAGCACGTCGACCCCGCCGAACCGCTCGACCGCCGCCCCGACGACCGCGCGGCACTCCGCCTCGCGGGTCACGTCCGCGGTCACCGCCAGGGGCTCCCCGCCGACCTCCTTCACCAGGTCGACGGTCTCGTCGAGCCGGTCGGCCACCGCGTCCACCAGGACCACGCGGGCACCGGCCCGGGCGAGCAGCACCGCGGCGGCCCTCCCGTTGCCGATACCGGAGGCCTG
>NZ_JACBXB010000777.1 GCF_013870575.1 Pseudonocardia pini | reverse complement strand
CAGGAGGCCGGCGAGGTCGCCGCGCAGGATCTCGATCTCGGCGAGCTGCCCGTCGGGTTCGGCGACCGTCCGCTCGAGGACCCGGCCCGCGTCGTCGACCGTGGCGAAGGCGCTGGTCCGCAGGCTCGCCGCGCGGATGGTGTCCAGCAACCCCATCCGCCCCGCGACCTCGCGTGCGGTCCCGCGGAGGTCCACGGCCTGGCCGCCGGGGCGTGGCGCGGGCGCCCGCTCGACGACGGTCACCGTGTGTCCGGCACGGACCAGCCAGAAGGCGAGGGCGGGCCCGGCGATCCCCGCGCCCGAGACCAGGACGTCCATGAGGAACGACCGTAGCGGTCGGTGGCGGGGGCCGGCCGCCCCTCCGGTGACCGGCCCCCTCGGCGAACCCGGGCCTACAACCCCGCCGGCCCGCCCGCAGCACCCCCCTCGCCGCAGGCGGGCCTGTCATACTCGGGTCGATCGCCGTCCTCCTGCTAGTACCCGGGTGAGTACTTCGACGTGAGTGCGCTCTCCACCGTGATCTCCAGGCTCGCGACCGCCCGCACCGTGGCGGAGTTCCGGTCCGCGTTCATGCGGCACGCGGGGGAGCTCGTCCCCAGCGGCGCACTGGGCCTGTACTTCCTCGACCGGACCGGGCGCCCGTCGACCACGGACGTCCGGGGCGTACCGGACTCGGTGACCACCCGGTACGAGGAGATCGGCCGGGCCATGGATCCGCTGCTCGAGCCGATGGTCACCGACCTGACGGCCGTGAGCGCCGTGGACCTGCTCGGCGAGCGGGGCTGGCACGCCAGCGCGCTCTACGACCACGTGAGCGGGCCCGCGGGTCTGGAGCACTCCGTGGTCGCCCCGCTGCTCGGCGAGGGTCGGATCGTGGGCACGGTCGCGTTCATGCGGGGCGCGGAGCATGCGGCGTTCACCGCCGCGGACGTGCGGCACACGGCCGCGCTCACTCACCACTGCTCCGCCCTCCTCGCCCGGCTGAGCACGCTCGAGGCCGATCCGCTCTCGCTGACCGACCGCGACCGCGAGATCGTGGCGCTGGTCGCGCGCGGGCTCACGAACCCCGAGATCGGTGCGGCGCTGCACATCAGCCCCAACACCGTGAAGCAGACGCTCAAGCGGATCTTCACCCGCACCGGGGTGCGCAGCCGTGCCGAGCTCGCCGCCCGCGCGGGTCACCCGAAGAGGTAGTCGGCGTCGTCGAAGACAGCGGTGCGGCGGGCGTACTCCCGCATCGTGCCCGGCCAGTTGTTCGTGATCCGGCCGGACTCCGTGCGGTACCAGTTCGTGCACTCTGTCCACACGCTGTCGCCGAGCCTGTCCTGCATCTCGACGTCGTAGGCGGAGGCCGCCTCGGCGCGGACCTCGACCGTGCGCGCGCCCGCGGCCAGCCTGCGGACGCCCTCACGGGCGTAGCGGACCTGGCACTCGAGCATGTGCACGACCGAACCCGAGCCGACGTTGGTGGTGGGGCCGTAGAGCACGAAGAGGTTGGGGAAGCCGGGGACGGTCACGCCCAGGTGCGCCCGGGCCCCGTCGCGCCACCGCTCGGAGAGCTCCTGGCCCTCCCGGCCGACCACCCGCATCGGCGCCAGGTAGTCCTGGGTGTGGAAGCCGGTGCCGAACACGATCACGTCCGCGGGATGGTGGGTGCCGTCCGCGGTCCGGATCCCGTCCGGCGTGACCTCCGCGATCCGCTCGGTGACGACGTCGACGTCCGGGCGGGCCACCGCGCGGAACCACTCGGAGGACAACAGCACGCGCTTGCAGCCCACGGGATGGTCCGGGGCGAGCCGCGCCCGCAGGCCGGTGTCTCGCACCTGGAGCCGCAGCATCGCCCGGTGGGCCACCGTGAACGAGCCGGCGAGCGGTCGGATCGCGGTGAGGCCCAGGGCCCCGAACTCGAAGAAGCCGGTCCAGAAGGCGCGCGCGGCGCGGCTCCAGGTGCGGGACCGCCGCGACAGCGCCCGCCTGCCGTAGGGCCGGTCCGGCTTCGGGATGACGTACGGCGCGGACCGCTGGAACACCGTGACCTGCGCGGCGTCCGGGGCGATCGCGGGGACGAACTGGATCGCGCTGGCCCCGCTCCCGACGACGGCGACCCGCCTGCCGCGCAGGTCCACCCCGTGATCCCAGCGGGCGGAGTGGAACACCGGGCCGGTGAAGCGGTCGAGGCCCGGCAGGTCGGGGACGGCGGGACGGGACAGCTGGCCACACGCGGAGACGAGGGCCTCCGCCTCGACCTCCCCGGTGGTCGTCCGGAGCCGCCAGACGGCCCGCTCGTCGTCCCAGGTCGCGTCGGTGACCTCGGTGTCCAGCCGGATCGGCAGGGGCTCGGCCACGCCCTCCAGGTACCGCAGGATGTCGACCTGCGGTGCGAACCGGCGGCTCCACTCGCCCGCGGCGAAGGTGAACGAGTAGAGGTTCGACGGGACGTCGCAGGCCGCGCCGGGGTAGGTGTTGTCCCGCCAGACCCCGCCCGGCCGCTCGGCCTTCTCGAACAGGGTGACCTCGCCGAGGTCGTCCTCGCCCAGCGCAGCGCCCATCCCGATCCCGCCGAACCCCGCCCCCGACTGGACCATGGCGGGCGGCCCGCCCGGCC
>NZ_JACBXB010000776.1 GCF_013870575.1 Pseudonocardia pini | reverse complement strand
CTGACCGCCAGGACCAGCGCCCCGCCCCGTTGAACAACGCCATGGCGGACGCCCTCAAGAAGGCGGGCTTCGGCAAGTGACCCCCGCGCCGAGATGAACCTCGGTGTCGTCGAGAGCATGATCGACAGACACCGAGGTTCATCTCGGCGGGTGCGGCCTCAGGTGAGGCGGGCGACGATCGCGTCGAGGTCGGCGGGGTCCGCGCCGTGCCCGACCAGGTGGCCGCGGATGCCGTCGGGGTGGGACTCCATCTCGTCGAGCACCGCGGTCAACGCCGTCGCGTCCACCCCGAGCAGGCGCTTGGACACCGCGGGCAGGTGCCTGCCCGCCGCCGCGAGCCGCGCCAGCAGGTGCTCGAGGTTCTCGTTGGTGCGCAGGTAGTCCGCGAGGACCTGCTCGCGCGGCACCCCGACGAGGGTCAGCACGGTGGCGACCACGATCCCGGTCCGGTCCTTCCCCGCGGCGCAGTGCACCAGCACGGGGGCGGGCGCGGAGGCGAGGACGTGCATGATCCGGGCGATCTGCTCGGCGGCGTCCCGCACGAGGAGCCGGTAGGCCCAGCCCAGGTCCCGCTCCTCCTCGGGGGTGGCGGCGATCACCTCGGGCGCCAGGGAGGCACCCATGGGGACCTCGTGGATCTCCGCGACCTCGGCCAGGGGGTGGGTGTCGCCGCGGGTCTCCGCCGCGGACCGGAGGTCGACGACGGCGGCGGGCTCGGCGGGGGAGAGGTCGCCCGGTCGCGGGGCGTCGCTGCGCAGCAGGATCCCCGTGCGGATGGTGCGCCCGTCCGCGGTGGTCAGCCCGCCGACGTCGCGGAGGTTGGCGGGGGTCCTCAGGTCCAGGGTGGCGGTCACTCGTTCGAGGGTGCGCGCGGTCGGTGAACGGAGGGTGTATTCGTGATCGGAACCACGGTGGGAACAGCGGGCGGCCCCCTGCCGTTGACCATCGTGACGGGCGGCACCCCGCCCGCCGTGATCTCCCGCGACCCGTCGTGCGACACTGGGAGGGTCGGCTGTCAGCGATGACGTCAGCCGAGTAGCCCCATGGTCCTTCTTCGGCACCGAGCTGTAGCACTGAGCTCCACCGCCGCTCCGGGCCCGCGGGCTTCCCCGCGGGTGCCGCGTCCGGGACTCCCGGCCGAGCACCCCGCTGCGACGAGGAACTGAGTGAACACCCTGCTTGACCTGCCCGAGAACGAGACCACCGAGATCGACACCGAGATCTCCGAGAACGACGGCGCCTTCCTGGAGCTGGGGCTCGACCCCGCCCTGGTCGAGGTGCTCGACGAGCTCGGCTACGAGTCCCCGAGCCCCATCCAGGCCGAGGCCATCCCGTCCCTGATCGCGGGACGCGACGTGCTGGGCCAGGCCGCCACCGGCACCGGCAAGACCGCCGCGTTCGGCCTGCCGATGCTGCAGCGCCTCGCCGAGAGCGACCGCTCCGGTGAGCGCCGCCCGTTCGGCCTGGTGCTGGCGCCCACCCGCGAGCTCGCCATGCAGGTGAGCGAGGCGATCACCCGCTACGGCTCCAAGATCGGCGCGCGTGTGCTCGCCGTCTACGGCGGCGCGCCCATCGGCCCGCAGCTGGGCCAGCTCAAGCGCGGGGTCGACGTCGTCGTGGCCACCCCCGGTCGCGCGATCGACCTGATGAACCGCGGCGCCCTGAGCCTCGACGCGCTCGAGACCGTCGTGCTCGACGAGGCGGACGAGATGCTCGACATGGGCTTCGCCGAGGACATCGAGACGATCCTGAAGGCCACCCCGGCCGAGCGGCAGGCGGTGCTGTTCTCCGCCACGATGCCGCGCCGGATCGAGACGCTGGCCCGCGAGTACATGACGAACCCGGTCATGGTCCGGATCGCCCGCGAGGAGGTCCCCGAGGGCGAGGCGCCGCGCGTGCGGCAGACCGCCTACATGGTGCCGCGCACGCACACCACGACCGCGCTCGGCCGGATCCTCGAGCTGGAGCGGCCCACCGCGGCGATCGTGTTCTGCCGCACCCGGGCGGACGTCGACGCCGTCACCGAGACGCTGACCTCCCGCGGTCTGCGTGCGGAGGCGCTGCACGGCGGCATGGACCAGGAGCACCGCACCCGCGTCGTGGAGCGGCTGCGCAACGGCCGGACCGACCTGCTGGTCGCCACGGACGTCGCCGCCCGCGGCCTCGACATCGAGCAGCTCTCGCACGTGGTGAACCACGACGTGCCGAAGTCGCCCGAGGCGTACGTGCACCGCATCGGCCGAGTGGGTCGTGCGGGCCGCGAGGGCGTGGCGATCACGCTGGTGCCCTCCGGCGCGATCCGTCACCTGCGCAACATCGAGCGGCTGATCGGCAAGTCCGTGCCGCTCGCGCCGGTGCCGACCGTGGCGGACCTCAAGCAGGCCCGGCTGGACCGCACCCAGGCGCAGCTCAAGGAGCGGATCGTCGCCGACCTGCGGGCCGACGCCGACGCCGACCCGGACGGCGTCCTCGCCATGATCGAGTCCCTGGTGTCGGAATTCGACCCGGCGGACGTGGCGGCCGCGGCCGTCCGGCTCGCCCGGGCGGGCACCACCACCGCGGATGCGCGAGGTGAGGCTGTCGACGTGGAAGGAGCCCATCTTGCC
>NZ_JACBXB010000775.1 GCF_013870575.1 Pseudonocardia pini | reverse complement strand
CTTGGCGGCGGCGGCCTCGTTGACCGACTCCAGGTCGCCCAGGGCCGGGGCGAGCAGCCACGGCACGGAGGTGCCGAGCAGCAGGTGGTCGACCTCGCCGGGCGCGGTGGCCTGCTCCTCCACCCAGGCGAACTCGGTGTCGCCCAGCATCAGGTGCCGACCCTCGTCCAGGATCCGGCCGTTGCGGGAGTCGATCATCACCAGGCGGGTCCGGCCCATGTCCCAGCGGAAGCTGAACCGGATGCCCTTCTCGCCGTCGACCTCGGTGTCCGCACGCATCGCGAGCTCGGCCAGCAGCGGCCACACGTCGCCCTCGGCGGCCCGTACCCGCTGCCAGTCCGGGTCCGCCTCGAGCTCGGCGGGGGAGAGGTTGCCGAGGTGCTGGTAGACCCAGTACGAGCCGAGGGCGGCCTGGATGCGGTCGGTCCACCAGGTGGTACGGCCCATCTCGGCGCGCCACTCGCCCGAGGTGTTCCAGTCGTCCCGGACGTCGTGGTCGTCGAAGATCATCGCGGTGGGCACCGTGGACAGGATCCAGCGGATCTCGGGGTCGATCCAGGAGTCCCGGTAGAGCCCGACGTACTCGTCGTATCCCACGATCTCGTCGTCCGGCCAGTCCGGACGCCGGTCCACGCGGCCCGCGATCCGGCGTCGGGTCTGGGGGGTGAGCTCGTCCGCGTAGACCTGGTCGCCGAGCAGCAGCAGCGCCGTGGGCCAGTCCTGCGGCGGCGCGGAGACCATCCGGGCGGCGTAGGCGTCGAGCGCGTCGAGGCCGTAGCGGGCGGCCGTCTTCGGGTCGGCGAGCTTCACGTAGCGGCAGGAGCCGAAGAGGATGCGCGCCCGACCCGCCGTACGCGGGCCGCGGGTGGGGATGACGCTGGCGGGGAAGGGGCTGTGCCGCAGGGGCCACACCGGCTCGCCGTCGATCCGCACCTCGTACGGGGTCCGGCTGTCCGGTTCGAGCCCGGTCACCGGGACGACGGCGTAGTGGTGGCCCGCGACCTCGAAGGTCCGGGTGCTGCAGCCCAGCACCTCGACGGTCGCGGGGGCGTCGGTCTGCACCCAGACCGTGGCCGTGGTCTCCCCGACGTGACGGAGGACGGGGCCGAGGATCAGTGTCACCTCCGTACGCTACGGCGCCTCGACGGCGAGCGCGAGGAGGGCGGCGCCGATCTTGCCCGCGTCGTTGCCGAAGCTGCTCGGCAGCACCGGCGGCAACGGCCTGACCTGCGGGGCGTAGGCGTACTCGGTGGCGGCCGCGCGGGCCGGGGCGAGCAGCAGGTCGCCGGTGTCGACCACGCCGCCGCCGATCACCACCGCGTCGAGCTCGAAGATCGTCGTCACCGAGGCGATCCCGATGCCGAGCCAGCGCGCGAGGGTCTGGAAGAGCTCCACGGCCTTCGCGTCCCCCCGCTGCGCGGCCTCGGTGACGATCTGGCCGGTCACCGGCACGCCGCGCTCCCGGGCCAGGCGCGCGATCAGCCCGTTGGGGTCCGCCTCGGCGGCCTCGCGGCCGGTGCGGGTGAGCGCGGTGCCCGAGGCGAGCGCCTCGAGGCAGCCCCGCTTGCCGCAGCCGCACCGCGGTCCGTTCGGGTCGACGACGATGTGCCCCAGCTCCGCGGCGAACCCGCGCGGGCCGCGGTAGATCTGCCCGCCCAGCACGATTCCGCTGCCCACCCCCGTCCCGACCGTGATGAGTACCATCTCGCGGTAGAGGGTGTCCCCGAGCAGCGCCTCGGCCAGCCCGGCGACGTTGGCGTCGTTGTCCACGACGGCGGGCAGCCCGGTCGCCGACTCCAGCTCCGCGCGGATGTTCCACTCGCGGTACTCGTTGTTCGGCGCCCAGAGGATCCGGCCGCTCGGCCACTCGACCGTGCCCGCCGCCCCCACGCCGACCGCGACGACCTCGGGGTTCTTCTCCCGCAGCGTCTCCACCATGCGCAGCAGCAGTGCGGTCATGGTGGCGGAGTCCGACGTCTCCGGGGTCGGTTCGGTGAGCTCGGCGACCACGGTCCCGTCCCCGTCCACGACGGCGCCCGCCACCTTGGTCCCGCCGATGTCCAGCCCGATCGCGTGTCTCGCCACGTCGGCATGATTCCCAATCGGACCCGCCCCCGCCAGCGTGCCCCGTGTTTGCCCGCCGGGCGAGTGGGGAAAGCCGCACCATGCCTCTGTTGCGTCGCGTGGCCCGCCCCATGCTGGCCGGACTGTTCATCTACGGTGGAATCAACTCGCTGCGCAACCCTGCTGCGCACGCCGAGGCCGCCAAGCCCGTCCTCGACTACGCCGCTCCGGTGATCGACAAGGCCGTCGAGGCGTCGCCGCTGGAGAAGCGGCCGGACAACGAGACCCTCGTGAAGATCGACGGTGCGGTCAAGGTCGCCGCGGGCTCGCTGCTCGCGATCGGCAAGCTCCCGCGGTTGTCCTCCGCCGCGCTCGCCGCGACCCTGATCCCGACGACCGTTGCGGGGCACCGCTTCTGGGAGGAGTCGGACCCGGCCGCCAAGCAGGCCCAGCAGGTCCACTTCCTCAAGAACACCGCGTTGCTCGGCGGTCTGCTGATCGCCGCCGCGGACACCCACGGGAAGCCGTCCGTCGCCTGGCGCG
>NZ_JACBXB010000774.1 GCF_013870575.1 Pseudonocardia pini | reverse complement strand
TCGGCGAGCTCGGCCTCCATGTCGGCGCGGATCCGGCGGGTGCGTTCCAGCAGCTCACGGCCGCGGGCGGAGAGCCCGAGCAGCCGGACCCGGGCGTCGGCGGGATCCGGGGTGCGTTCCAGGTACCCGAGCCCGACCAGCTCCGCCGCCGTCTTGGACACGGCCTGCTGGGTGACCTCCATCCGCTCGGCGATGTCGCCGACCGCCCGCGGCCCCTCGACCACGTGCTGGACGAGGTACCCGTGCGACACCCGGACGTCCCCGAAACCCTCCGCGGCCAGGCGGCGCACCGCCTCGTCGTTGAGCGCGAGGCCCGCGAGGTGCACGGCGGTGACGAGATCGATCTGCATATGCACAATCATAGTTGTGCAACTGTGGTTGTGCATCTACCGTGGTCGGCATGTCGCAGCGCACACCCCTCCCGGATCCCGCAGGCTTCGTCGCCATCGCCCACCGCGTCGTGTGGTGCACCCTCTCGACCGTGGACGCGGCGGGCAGGCCGCGCTCCCGCCTCGTCCATCCACTCTGGACGATCGAGCCGGACGGCACCGTCGTCGGCCGGGTGGCCGGCAGGCGCAGCTCGCCCAAGGCCCGCCACCTGGCGGCCCACCCGTACGCGGCGTGCTCGTACTGGGACACCCGGCACGACGTGGCGGTCGCCGAGTGTCACGCCGGGTGGGACCCGGACCCCGCGGGCTCCTGGCACCTCTTCGCCGAGCCGCCGTCGCCGTTGGGCTTCGACCCCGCGGCGATGTTCGCCGGCGGTCTCGAGTCCCCGGACGCGGGGATCGTCGTCCTGCGGCCCTGGCGGCTGCGCTGGGCCGAGGCCGCCGACCTCGCGGCAGGGGAGAAGCCGGTGGTGTGGAGGGCGGAGCGGGCCGCCGCGGCCTGAGCGTGGGCAGGTCGGGCCGCGAGGACCCGACCTGCCCCCGTTCACCCGGCGAGGAACCCGCCGGACTGTCGCTCCCACAGCTGCGCGTAGTCGCCGCCGCGCCGGATCAGCTCCGTGTGCGAGCCCTGCTCGGCGATCCGGCCGCGGTCGAGCACGACGAGCCGGTCCATGCCCGCCACCGTGGAGAGCCGGTGCGCCACGACGATCGCGGTGCGGCCTTCCATCATCCGCCAGAGCGCGGCCTGGATCAGCGCCTCGCTCTCCGAGTCCAACGCGCTCGTGGCCTCGTCGAGCAGCAGGATCGGCGCGTCCCGCAGGATCGCCCGCGCGATCGCGAGCCGCTGCCGCTGCCCGCCGGACAGCTTCACCCCGCGCTCGCCGACCAGGGTGTCGAACCCCGCCGGCAGGGTGTCCACGAACTCGGTGACGTGCGCGGCCTCGGCCGCCGCCCGCACCTCGGCGGCGGTGGCCCCCGGCCGCCCGAACGCGATGTTCTCGGCCAGCGTGCGGTGGAACATCGCCGGGTCCTGTGGCACGTACGCGATCCTGCCGCGCAGGTCGGCCTGCGCGAGCCGGGAGACGTCCTGCCCGCCGACGAGCACCCGGCCCGCCTGCACGTCCATCAGTCGCAGCAGCAGCCGGACGACCGTGGTCTTCCCGCCGCCGGAGCGCCCGACCAGCCCCACCCGCTCGCCGTCGGCGACGGTCAGGTCGAACCCGTCGAACAGCGGCTCGGTCTGGCCGGCGTGCACGAACCGGACCCGGTCGAACCGCACGCCCGCCCCGACCGGGTCCGGGGCCTCCGGTCGCGGGTGGTCGCGGACGGTGGGCTCGTCGAGCAGCAGCTCGGTGAACTGGGCGGCCTCGGTCGTCGAGCGCTCCAGGCCCCGGTAGGTCTGGTTGAACTCGAACAGCACGCGCGTGGCCTGCAGGAAGTACGCGAACACCACCACGACGGCGGCCACGCCGGGCCCGCCCTCGCGGGTCGCGACGGCGACGGCCAGCAGCAGGCCCGCCACGTTGGTGACCACCGAGAGCGGCGCCACGACCGTGTCGATCCGCAGGTTCGAGTAGTCCCAGGACCGCAGGGCCAGCACCCGGTTGTCCGCCACCCGCCGCCGGTGCTCGGCCGCCTCGCGCAGCTCGGAGGCGTGGGCGCGCACGGCGTCCATGTTGGACAGGGTGTCCGACACGTGGCCCGCCACCCGCGCGGACGAGGCCTCGCGCGCGTCGACGATCCGCTGCCGCCGCCGGATCAGCGGGAGGACGGCCGCGGCGCTGACCGCGATCGAGCCCACCAGGACGGCGACCAGCCACGGGTCGTAGCCCCACAGCACCACGGAGGCGAAGAGCAGCGGCACCAGCTCGGCGACCACCCGGAACGCCACGGTGTCCACGAAGTTCTCGAACTGGGAGGCGAAGCTCAGCACCCGCTTGGTCAGCGACCCCGCGAAGTTCTCGTGGAAGAACGCGGCGTCCTTGGCCAGCAGCGCCTCCATCCCGGAGACGTAGAGCGACTCGATGCCGTAGGCGTCGACCCGGTTGAGGCAGTGGATCGCGACCCGCCACAGCGCCTCGCCCGCGAGCAGGGCGCCCAGGAACAGCAGGATCCGGGGCCCGACGAGCGCGGCGGACGCGGGTGCGCCGCCCGCCAGCCGGGCCACCAGGTCCGCGACGACGAGTGGCGGCAGGTAGGCCAGGCAGACGTTGGCGACCGCG
>NZ_JACBXB010000773.1 GCF_013870575.1 Pseudonocardia pini | reverse complement strand
TGGTCGACGGCGGAGGACTCGCGCAGGTGCCGGGTGAAGCGGGCCACGACCTCGACCAGGTGCCGGGGCACCTCGGCGGCCAGGTGGGCCTCCTGCAGGACCAGGTCGACCTCGTCGGACACCTCGAGCGGGTAGTGCGTGCGCACCTCCGCGCCGAAGCGGTCCTTGAGCGGGGTGATGATCCGGCCGCGGTTGGTGTAGTCCTCCGGGTTGGCGGAGGCCACGAGCAGGATGTCCAGGGGCAGCCGCAGCGTGTAGCCGCGGACCTGGATGTCCCGCTCCTCCATCACGTTGAGCAGCGCGACCTGGATGCGTTCGGCCAGGTCCGGCAGCTCGTTGATGGCCACGACGCCGCGGTGCGCCCGCGGGACCAGTCCGAAGTGGATGGTCTCCGGGTCGCCCAGCGAGCGGCCCTCGGCGACCTTGACCGGGTCGACGTCGCCGATCAGGTCGGCGACGGCCGTGTCCGGGGTGGCGAGCTTCTCGGTGTACCGCTCGGAGCGGTGCACCCAGGTGACCGGCAGGTCGTCGCCCAGCTCGGCGGCGCGCCGGATGGTGGCGGGCGCGATCGGTTCGTAGGGGTGTTCGCCCAGCTCGGAGCCCTCGATGACGGGGGCCCACTCGTCGAGCAGTCCGACGAGGGAGCGGAGCAGACGGGTCTTGCCCTGGCCGCGTTCGCCGAGCAGGACGACGTCGTGCCCGGCGATCAGGGCGCGCTCCAGCTGTGGGAGCACGGTGTTCTCGAAGCCGACGATCCCCGGCCAGGGGTCGCGGCCCTCGCGCAGCGCGGCGAGGAGGTTGTCACGGATCTCGGACTTGACGCCCTTCAGCTCGTGCCCGGAGGCACGGAGGGCGGCAAGGGAGCGGGGAAGATCAGCGGGTGCGGTGAACGGCACGGGGACCACGCTACGCCCGCGACATGATTACCGCGCAACAGTTCAGACGAGCAGCAGCACCGTGGGGACCGCGACCAGCGCCACCGCGCCCAGCCGGACCCCGGCCCGCGCGATCCACGGGAGCGGGCGCGGGTGGGCGGAGATCCGCTCGATCCGGGCGTCGAGCGCGTCCGTGAAGCTCGACAACGCCGCCGCCGGTGCGCTCCCGCCGACGGTCTTCAGCGCGCCGACCAGCTCGTGCGGCTCGGACTTGCACGAGGCCACGTCGTCCGCCCGCATCTCGATCAGCTCGGCGACGGCGATCTGCGCGCACTCCATGCCCCGCACGAACGGGGCCGTGGCCCCCCACGCGACGAAGGGCAGCACCACGAGGTCGTGCCGTTCTCGCAGGTGAGAGCGTTCGTGGGCGAGCACCGCCCACACCTCCTCGGGCTCCAGCGCCTCCAGCACCCCCGCCGACACGACGAGCCGCGAGCTGCGCCCGGGCAGGCAGTAGGCCACGGGCTGGGGATGGTCGAGCACGCGGGTTCCGGGCGAGTCCGGCCAGGGCGTGGCGAGGACGTCGAGCAGGTCGCGGTGCCGCCGCCGGGCGCGCACGGTGCGCAGGTACATGGTGGCGAGCACCCACAGCAGCCTCGCCCCGACCGCGACGGACGCGAGGAAGGCGAGCACGTGCACCGCGTCGAACCGCTCCGGCCAGTGCCCGCTGTTCCACTCCCGCACCAGCGTGCCGACGGCGGCGGGGAGCGAGGATCCGAGCGGGGACAGGCCGTAGACGACGCCGCAGCCGACGAGCGAGAGCCCGCCCGCGAGCCCGATCGCCTGCCAGACGAGCAGCGCCCCGACCGGGTCCCGACGGGTCCAGCGTGCCCGGCTGAACCCGCGGCTCACCGGCTCGGCGAGGAGCACGCCGAGCACCAGGAGGCCGAGCGCCGCGAGCGCCATCGGTCCATTCTCCTGGACGCGGCCCCGGACTAGTCGAGCAGGTCCCGCAACCTCCGGCGCTCCTCGCGCGGGATCGAGCCGAGGAAGCGGGCGAGGGCGGCACCGCGGTCCGGTGCGCCGTCGAGCGCGTCGTTCATCAGCTCGGCCACGTGGTCCTCCCGCGAGGCCGTGGGCCGGTAGTGGTGCGCGCGCCCGTCCCGGGTGCGCTCGACGAGCTGCTTGCGCTCCAGCCTGCCGAGCACCGTGAGCACGGTGGTGGTGGCGAGCTCGCGATCGGCGAGGGCCTCCTGGACCTCCCGCGCCGTCAGGTCGCCGGTGGCGGCCCAGAGGACTTCCATGACGGCACGTTCCAACTCACCCAGACTCGGCACGTCGCCGATTCTACTCCGCGTAGAAAGCATCGCGGGCCAGAACTTAGGGTGACCTTCACGTGACTTGCACCTCGTCGCCCACCTGGAGGTACGCGAAGAAGGCCTGCGCGTCCGTCTGGACCAGCTTCACGCAGCCCGCCGACGGGGTGTCCTGCCTGCCCTGGTGGAAGGCGACACCGCCGGGGGCGAAGAAGACCGAGTACGGCATCTGCACCAGGTACTCGCGGCTCGTGTACTGCTCGGCCTTCCACTGCACGGCGAACGTGCCGAGCGGCGTGGGGTCCTCGGCGTCCCCCGTCTGCACCGCGACGGGCCCGCGGACGACCGTGCCGCCGTCCATCAGCCAGGCCTTCCGACCCGCGACGTCCACCGGGGTCGTCGGCGAGCAGGTGACCGTAG
>NZ_JACBXB010000772.1 GCF_013870575.1 Pseudonocardia pini | reverse complement strand
GCGGCGACCGACTCCGGATCGGGCCTCCTCCCCCGCTGCAGCAGCGCCGGGGCGAGCACCTCGTCCGAGGCGGGGGCCGACCAGTCGTCGCTCGGCACGACCACCAGCGCCGGGCCGCGCCCGGCGACCGCCTCGTGGTGCGCCCGCGCCACCGCCGACGGGACGTCCTGGGCGCGGGCCGGGGTCGTCGTCCACACCGGATGGTCGCCTGCCAGTCCCTCCAGGGAGCCGGTGAGGAACGGCTGGGCGGCGAGGTGCCTGCGGTCCTGCTGCCCCACCAGCACCACGAGCGGGACGCGGTTGGCCCGCGCGGTCGCGAGCGCCCCGACCGCGTTGCCCAGCCCTGCGGTGGTGTGCAGCACGACCAGGCCGGGCCGGTCGTGGGCGGTGGCCCAGCCCGTCGCGATCCCCACGACCGAGCCCTCGTGCAGGGCGAGGACGAACTCGAGGTCCGGCGGCAGGTCGGTGAGCAGGGCGATCTCGGTCGAGCCGGGGTTGGCGAACAGCGTCGTCGAACCGACCTGCCGCAGGACGTCGAACGTGGCGTCGCGGACCGACCTCACGCGGGCTCCTTGCCCACCATCGCCACGGCGACCGCACCGAGCGCGGCCACGACCGCGAAGGCGTAGAAGCCCCATGGGTACGCCAGCCCGGCGCTGAGCAGCGCCCCGCCGACCAGCGGGCCACAGATCGCGCCGAGCCGCCCGACGCCGGAGGCGCCGCCGAGCGCGGTCGCCCGCGCCTCCGCCGGGTACCGCTTGCTCACGAACGCGTAGACCAGGACCTGCGAGCTGAACACGAACACACCCGCGAGCAGCACGGACACGTACACCCCGACCCCGGGCAGCTTGATCGACAGCAGCGCGAGGAAGACGGCCGCGGCGGCGAACCACACCACGACGGCGGTCCGCACCCCGATGCGGTCGGCCACCCGGCCCGCGAGCAGCAGCCCGAGCACGGCGCCCACGTTGAGCGTGAGCAGCAGCGCCAGCGCGGCGCCCAGCTCGTACCCGGCCGACCGCATGATCTCCGGCAGCCAGGTGTTCAGCCCGTAGACCAGCAGCAGGCCCATGAACGAGGTGACCCAGAAGGCCAGCGTGGCGCGCAGGTACCCGCGCGCGAACAGCGTCGAGACGGGGTTGCGGGGCGCGCCGCCGGCCGGTGCGGGCACGGACTCGGGCAGCCGGGCCCGGATCAGGGGGACCAGCACCAGCGCCGGGAGCGCGCCGATCACGAACATCGCTCGCCAGCCCCAGGCCGGGATGACGACGATCCCGAGCAACGCGGTCAGCACGGCGCCGACGTGGTAGCCCGTCATCAGGGTCGTGGTGGCGCTGCCGCCGCGCCCGCCGCGGGCGAACTCGTTGACCGTCGCGATCGCCACCGGCAGCACTCCGCCGAGCCCGAGGCCCGCGAGGAACCGGAGCACCCCGAACAGCACCGGGCCGGGCGCGAAGGCGCAGAGCAGGGTGAGCACGGAGAAGGCCACGACGGTCACCAGCATCAGCCTGCGCCTGCCGAACCGGTCGGTGAGCGGGCCGACCGCGAGCGCCCCCACCATCACCCCCACCAGGCCGACCACCGAGATCAGCGAGGCCGTGCCGGGGGTGAGCCCCCAGGCCGGGTCCCGCAGCAGCGAGGGCAGGACCACCCCCAGGACCACCAGGTCGAACCCCTCGAGGGCCACCGCGGCCCAGCACAACGGTGCCGCCCACCCCGCCCGTGTGCCCGATTCCGTCCCCGACGTCGCTGTCATGGGTCACCCTCCTCGGTGTCCGGATCGCCGGAGTATGCGCGTGGCCACCGCCGGTGTCAGAGCGGCTTCCGACACGCGGAAGCCCGCCCGTCCAGGATTGAGACACCACGGCCGCGGCGCGGGTGGGAGGCTTCCCCCACCGTCCCGGACCCGCCGGGAGCCGAGCACGCGGAGGACAGGTCGTGATCCTCATCGTCCTGAAGGTGTCGATCAAGCCGGACAAGCGGGAGGAGTGGCTGAAGGGCATCACCGACTACACGGCGGCCGTGCGCTCCGAGCCGGGGAACGTCTCGTTCGACTTCTACGAGAACGGCCAGGACTCGAACGAGTTCGCCATCATCGAGGTGTTCCGGGACGGCGACGCGGGCGGCGCGCACGTGCAGACCGAGCACGCGCAGAACTTCTTCCCGTGGATGGGCGGCGTGGTCACCCGCAGGCCCTCCATCAACTACCAGGACCTCGACGGGGACGCCTGGAACGAGATGGCCGAGGTCGAGCCGCGCTGACCGCCCGCACGGAGGCGCCCCTCACGCGGGCGCCTCCGCCGCGGGGGACACCACGGTCGTGGGCACCGCGTCCGCGAGCCCGGTGATCTCCAGCGCGCGGGCGGGGGCCGACCCCGCCGCCACCACCAGGGACAGCGCGGACCCGGCCGCCGCCTCCCCGAGCAGCGCGATCCCGGCACTGGCCAGGTACTGCACGTCGGTCAGGTCCACGACGACGGGCCTCCCCCGGACCTCGGCCAACGCGGCCGCGACCACGGGCCGGGCGGTGAGGTCGACGTCCCCGGACACGGCGAGCAGCCAACCGTCCTGCCGCTCACCTTCGACCCCCAGGACCGGCTCGCCCGCGGGT
>NZ_JACBXB010000771.1 GCF_013870575.1 Pseudonocardia pini | reverse complement strand
AGCGCGGCGAACACCGGGGTGTCGGCGTCGAAGGACAGGACCTCACGCAGCAGTGCGCGCTGGTGGTCACGGACACCCGCGTGCAGGAGCGGCTGTCCGGCCGCGCCCGCGCCACGGCGACGTCGGTGTCGGCTCTGGGGACCGAGATCGTCGCGCTGGCGGTGTTCGTGGGCTGGGCCTTCGGCGGCACCCTCGCGATCGCCGTGGGGATCCTGGCTATCGCGCCGGTGGTGTGGTGGACCCTGACCCGACGGTCGTGAGTGGCGACAGTCGCTATGGCGACTATCGCCACTCACGGTCAGTGGACGAAGCCGGGGACCCAGCGTTCGACGAGTGCGCGGGCCTCGACGGTGCAGTCCAAGCGCGCCAGGATGTTCATCCAGCCCGACAGCACTCGCATGACCAGCGCGAACTCCGGGGGGAAGCTCAGCGCGCGGCCCGTCTCGCGGTACGCGCGGTTGGTCGGGTTCACCACCCGCGCACCCTGCCGCGCGATCCACTCCTCGGTGAAGTGGAACCGCTCCACGCGCAGGGGGTCGCCGAGCGCGCCGACCCACCGCAGCACGTCCGCGGTCTGCACGTCCGGCGCCAGGAAGCCCTCCGCGCGCAGCAGCGCGTCCAGTGACTCGGCGTCCCGGTCCGCCGTCAGCCGCAGGATCCTGACCAACACGGGCGGGATGCCGTCGGGGAGCGAGGCCGCGGCCCCGAAGTCGATCATGCCGAGGCCGGAGCCGTCCGCGAGCACCAGGAAGTTGCCCGGATGCGGGTCCGCGTGCAGCAGGCCCACCCGCGCGGGCGAGGCGAACATGGTCTCGACGATCGTGTGGCCGAACCGGTCCCGGTCCGCCTCCGTGCCGCGCCCGCCGAGCATGTCCCGCAGCGGCACGCCGTCGAGCCACTCGCTGACCAGCACCTTCGGCGACGACGCCACCACGCGCGGGATCCGCAGCCCGGGCCGGTCCGCGAACCCGGCCGCGAAGGCGCGTTGCCGGTCCGCCTCGATGCGGTAGTCGACCTCCTCCATCGTCCGCTCGCGCAGCTCGCGGATCAGCGCACGGGCGTCGATGGCGGGGAAGATCGCGGCGAAGAGCCGGGAGAAGCGTTCGAGGGTGCGCAGGTCGGAGTCCAGTGCGACGTCGGCGCCGGGGTACTGCACCTTGACGGCGACCTCCCGCCCGTCCCGCCACACGGCCCGGTGCACCTGTCCGATGCTCGCGGCGGCGCGGGGCTCGTCGTCGAACTCGCGGAACCGCTCCCGCCAGCCGCTGCCGAGCTGCTGGGCGAGCATCCGGTGGACGTCGGCGACCGGCATCGGCGGGCTCGACGTCTGCAGCTTGGCCAGTGCCTCCTGGTACGGACCGGCGATCTCGGTGGGGATCATCGCGTCGTAGACCGACAGCGCCTGGCCGAGCTTCATCGCGCCGCCCTTGAGCGTGCCGAGCACGGCGAAGAGCTGCTCGGCGTTGCGCGCGAGGGTGCCCGCGGCGACCTCGTCCGCGTCCGCGCCCGCGAGGGTGCGGCCCCAACCGCCCACGGCCCGGCCTGCGAAGGACAGGGGCAGCGAGGCGAGCCGCGCCGAGCGGCCGAACCCGCCGCGCGGAACGCCCTTCTCCTCAGCCATCCGACCCCCTCACCCACCGCGACCCTACTGTCACGCGGCGGGCTCGAAACCGGGCACCCACTCGCGCGCGAGACCGCGTAACCCGACCGTGCAGTCCAGCTGGGCCAGGATGCTGAGCCATCCGGACAGCACGCGCACGACGAGGAGGTGCTCGGGCGGCAGCGCCAGCCGTCGCCCGGTCTCCCAGAACGCCCGCCCGCGCGGGTCCACCATCCGTTCGCCCTGCTCGCGCAGCCAGTCGCGGTGCAGGTGGAAACGCTCGGAGCGCAGCGGGTCCGCGAGCGCGCCGACGTAGCGGAGCACCTCGTCCGCGGTGACCCCCGGGCCCGCGAACCCCTCCGCCTTCAGCTCGAACAGCATGGCCGCGGCGTCGCCCACGGCGAGGTGGTTCAGGACCCGGGCCAGGGCGGGCGGGAAACCACCGGGCAGCGCGGCCACCGCACCGAAGTCGACGAGGGCCAGCCGCCCGTCCCGCAGCACCAGGACGTTGCCGGGGTGCGGGTCGGCGTGCAGCATCCCGAACCGCGCGGGGGACGACAGCACCGTCTCGACGACGGCGTGGGCGTACCGGTCGCGGGTCGCCCTACCGCGCGCCCCGGCGTCGGCTCCGGGCTCATGGCCGACTCCGCGGGCTTCGCCTTCGGGCCCACCCAGCAGAGCCCGCAACGGCACGCCGTCGAGCCACTCGCTCACGACCACCGTGGGCGCGGAGGCGACCACACGGGCCGCCGTCACGTCGCCGGTCAGGCCTGCCGCGAACACCCGCTGGCGGTCGGCCTCGGCGCGGTAGTCCAGCTCGTCGAGCATCCGGGCGCGGAGCTCGGTGAGGACCGCGCGGGCGTCGAGGGCGGGGGCGATCATGCCGAGGAGCCCGGCGAAGCGCTGCAGCGTGCGCAGGTCGGCGTCGAGCGCGTCGCCCGCGCCGGGGTACTGGACCTTGACGGCGACCTCCCGGCCGTCGTGCCACACCGCGTGGTGCACCTGCCCGACGC
>NZ_JACBXB010000770.1 GCF_013870575.1 Pseudonocardia pini | reverse complement strand
AGGCCCGGACCTCGTCCACGCGGTCGAGGTCCTCCGGATCGGAGAGGATCAGGCGGCCCTGGCGACGGCCCGGCGCTCCCGCACCGGCACACCCCACGCCTCGGGGTGCCGGGACAGCCAGGCCCACCGGTAGACCGTGTACGGGATGAGCAGCAGGTAGCCGACCGCGATCAGCGCCATGCCGAGGAACGGGGCGGTGAGCAGGATCGCCGCGGCCACGCCGACCAGCACCAGCAGCGGCGCGATCCACCGGGGCCGCACCCGCGCCGTCTTCAGCGAGAGTGTGGGGATGCGGCTGACCATCAGGCCCGCCGTGAACAGCGCCCAGATGCCCACGGCCACCGGCGAGGACCACCAGCCCGGCCCGAAGTGCAGGAACAGGTAGAGCGGCAGGCCCGCGGTGAGCGCCGCGGCGGGGGCCGGGACCCCGATGAAGAACTCCTTGGCGAACGGGGGCTGGTCCTCGTCGTCGATCAGGGTGTTGAAGCGGGCGAGCCGCAGCGCCATGCAGACCGCGAAGACGAGCGCGACGACCCACCCCAGCCGGGTGCCCTCCAGCGCCCAGATGTAGAGCACGAGCGCGGGGGCGACGCCGAAGGAGACCAGGTCGGCCAGCGAGTCCAGCTCCTGGCCGATCCGGGACGAGGCGTCGAGCAGGCGGGCGAGACCGCCGTCGAGCGCGTCGCACAGGGCGGCGCCGAAGGCTGCGGCGATGCACAGCTCGAAACGTCCGGCCAGTGCGAAGTTGACCGCGGAGAGCCCGAGGCACAGCGCGAGGACCGTGACGGCGTTGGGCAGCAGCCGGATGCCCGCCTGGTAGGTGTTCACGCCAACACCGCCAGCGGGGTCTCGCCGCCGATCGTCCGCTGCCCCACGCGGACCTCGGGGGCGACGCCGGGCGGCAGGTAGGTGTCCACGCGCGACCCGAACCGGATCAGCCCGTAGGTCTCCCCCGCGGCGACCTCGTCACCGGCCCGGACGTCGCAGACGATCCGACGGGCGAGCAGGCCCGCGATCTGCACGATCCCGAGCGCGTGCCCGGTCTGGGTGTCCAGCACGAGGGCGCTGCGCTCGTTGTCCGTGCTCGCCTTGTCCAGGTCGGCGGAGAGGAAGACGCCCGGGACGTACCGCACCGCGCGGACGCGGCCGTGCATCGGGATGCGCTGGACGTGCACGTCGAGGACCGAGAGGAAGACGCTGACCCGGGTGACCGGCTCGCGCGGCAGGTCGAGCTCCGGCGGCGGGACGACCTCCTCGATCAGCGCGACCGTGCCGTCGGCCGGCGCGAGGACGGCGCCCGGCCGGGCCGGCGGGACACGCTTCGGCGCGCGGAAGAAGAGGGCGGTGGCGGCGGTGGCCAGCAGCCCGACGCCGGTGCCGCGGCCGGTCAGCAGCCGGGCCGCACCCGCGGCGGCGGCGACGGCGGCGATCACCGGGCGGCCACCCGGGTGCAGCGGGGGGACGGAGTCGCGCACGAGCTTCGCGGCGTGGACGAGGGGGCTCTCGCCGGAGGGAGGAAGGGTCGCGGCCATGGTCGCGGGTCGACTCCTCGTCGGCGCCCGGTCGAGGACCCGGGGTCCCGACGGGTGCCGGGCGGGTCGGGCGCGGAGGTCACGCTACCGATACCTGCGGTTCCCGGGTCCGCAGGCCGGTCAGTAGTCAGGAACGCAAAGGGCCGGGGCCGCCATCCCCCGAGACGGCGACCCCGGCCTTGGAACCGCTCGTCCGCTCCCCAGCGACGGGCGGTAGGTCCTGTGCGTCGAAGGGTGGGTACCCCTTCCGCATCAAAGTATCCCCAGCACTTGACCGCTCGTCCAGATCATTCCGTCTCTCACCCGATGATCTGCACCGATCGGCCGAACGCTCACCTGGTAAGACGTCGAGACGGCCTAGAGTGTTGCACCCTCCGCATGTGACGCGTACCACTCTTCGAGTGACGAGGGCGCCCAGGTTCCCCTAAAGAGCGGAGTCGAGCAACCAGACGTCGAGCACGTCGCCCACGGCGACGGCGGTGGCCTCCTCCGGCACGACGAACAGGCAGTCCGCCCTGGCCAGGGCCGCGAGCATGTGGGAGGCAGGCGATCCCACCTCGCCGACCGTGCCCTCCACCGCGTCCACCGTGCCGCGCCGGAACTGCCGCTTGCCGCTCGGCGAGGACAGGGCGTCTCGCGACCGGGCGGCGATGATGGGCCGTTCGGGGTACGGATGCCCCATGGCGCGCCGGAGCGCCGGGCGGACGAAGACCTCGAAGGAGACCTGTGAGCTCACGGGGTTGCCCGGCAGCGTGACGACGGGGCACGCGACCTCGCCGAAGCGGACCGTGCCGGCGCCCTGGGGCCCGCCGGGCTGCATCCCGACCCGGACGAAGTCCACCCCGTGGCCGGTCAACGCGTCCTTGACCACCTCGTACGCGCCCGCGGAGACCCCGCCGGAGGTGAGCACCAGGTCCACCCCTGCCACGATCCGGTCGGCGAGGACCTTCCGGAACTGCTCGACGTCGTCGGGCACGAACCGGAGCTGCTCGGCGGTGGCGCCCGCGTCCCGCACCGCCGCGGCGAGCATGGCGCCGTTGGACTCGTAGATCTGGCCGGGGGCCAGCGGCTCCCCCGGCGCGAC
>NZ_JACBXB010000769.1 GCF_013870575.1 Pseudonocardia pini | reverse complement strand
CCACGGCGCTCGCCCAGGGCCCCACCCAGCCGCCCGCCCCGCCCGCCGCCCCGAGCAGCGACGACCCCGCCCAGGCGGAGGCCATCGCGCAGGCCAGGGAGCTGCGGCAGAGCACCGACCCGACCATCCAGCAGCTGGCGCTCCAGACGCTGGACTGCTCCGTGGCCGACCCGCTCCAGGGCTACGACGACCCCACCCTCCCGCTCGTCGCCTGTGACCAGGACAAGACGGCGAAGTACGTGCTCGGACCCACGATCGTCGAGGGCACCGAGATCGCGTCGGCGCAGGCCGTGGCGGACCAGCAGGGCGTCGGGTACGTGGTGGACCTGACCTTCAAGGCGGCGGGCAACCAGGCGTGGGGCGACTACACCGCCGCCAACGTGGGCACCCAGGCCGCGTTCGTGCTCGACGGCGAGGTCGTCTCCGCGCCCACGATCCAGGGCGCGCTCTACGGCAACACGCAGGTCAGCGGCAACTTCAGCCAGGAGCAGGCGCAGGATCTCGCGAGCATCCTGCGCTACGGCTCGCTCCCGCTGTCCTTCGAGGCGTCCGAGGCGCAGACCGTCTCCGCGACCCTCGGCCTCGCCTCGCTGGAGGCAGGTCTGGTCGCGGGCGCGATCGGCCTCGCGCTGGTGTTCGTCTACTGCCTCTTCTACTACCGGGTGCTGGGGCTGCTCACGATCCTGTCCCTGGTGCTGTCCGGTGCGGTCGTCTACGCGGTGCTGGTGCTGCTCGGGCGGTGGATCGGGTTCACCCTGGACCTGGCGGGCGTCGCCGGGTTCATCGTGGCGATCGGCATCACCGCGGACTCGTTCGTGATCTTCTTCGAACGACTCAAGGACGAGGTCCGGGAGGGCCGTTCGTTCCGCTCGGCGGTGCCGCGGGCCTGGATCCGCGCCCGGCGCACGATCCTCACCGCCGACGCCGTGAGCTTCCTCGCCGCCGCGGTGCTCTACATCCTCGCCGTCGGCCAGGTGAAGGGCTTCGCGTTCACCCTGGGCATGTCGACCGTGCTCGACCTGGTCGTGGTCTTCCTGGTCACGCACCCGCTGGTGGCGCTGGCCTCGAACTCCAAGATCTTCTCCAGTACCGCGCTGTCCGGGCTCGGCTCCGTCGCGAGGATCGGTGCGGAACGACGGCGCACCCGAGAGACCGCGCCCAAGGTCGGCTCCGGCACGTCCGGCACGAAGGGGGCCTGAGCCATGTCCGTGTTCAGCAGGCTGTACTCCGGGACCGGCGCGTTCGACATCGTCGGGAAGCGCAAGACCTGGTACATCACGTTCGGCGTGCTGGTGCTGGTCTGCGTGCTGTCGATCGCGATCCGGGGGTTCAACCTCGGGATCGACTTCACCGGCGGCTCGCAGTTCCAGATGCCGGCCAACGGCGCCCAGGGCACCATCACGACCGAGCAGGTCGAGGAGGTGTTCCGGGAGACCGTGGGCGAGGACCCGGCCACCGTCCAGTCGGCGGGGACCGGCGGCAACGCCACCATCCTGATCCGTTCCGAGGCGCTCGACGCCGGGCAGATCGTCGCGCTGAAGGACGCCCTGTTCCAGCAGCTCCAGCCCCTCGGGGCGGACGAGCAGCCTTCGGAGCAGGTGATCAGCGACACTGCGGTGAGCGGCACCTGGGGCGGGGAGATCACCCGGCAGGCGCTGATCGCGCTCGCCGTGTTCCTCGTGCTCGTCACGCTCTTCCTGGCCCTGTACTTCGAACGGTCGATGGCGATCGCGGCGCTCGTCGCGCTCGTGCACGACGTCGTCGTCACCGCGGGCATCTACTCGCTGGTCGGCTTCGAGGTCACGCCGTCCACGGTGATCGGCCTGCTCACGATCCTGGGCTTCTCGCTCTACGACACGGTCGTGGTGTTCGACAAGGTCAAGGAGAACACCCGAGGGCTGCTGCAGCTCACCCGCCGGACGTACGGCGAGCAGGCCAACCTGGCGGTCAACCAGACGCTGATGCGGTCCATCAACACCTCGCTCATCGCCGTGCTGCCGGTGATCGGGCTGCTGGTGGTGGGCGTCGGGCTCCTCGGCGTCGGGACGCTGGCCGACCTGGCGCTGGTGCAGCTCGTCGGCATCATCGCGGGGGCCCTGTCCTCGCTGCTGCTGGCCACACCGCTGCTCGTGGACCTCAAGATGCGTGATCCGAAGTACCGCAAGCAGGCGGACCGGGTGTTCGCCCGCCGCGCCCGGGCCGCGGCCGCGCAGGCCGGGGAGCCGGTCGAGGACCTCGACACCGGGGACGACGAGGCCGTGGCCCGCGAGCTCCGTCGGGAGCGTGCCCTCGCCGCGGCCGCGAGCTCGCCACAGCGCGTCCAGCCCGGTCGCCCGCAGGGCAAAGCGGCCCGGCCGACGGGGAAGCGGCGCCGGTGACCGAGCCGGACCGTGCGCTCGACGACTCCGCGTTCGAGCTGGAGAAGGTCCGCGACCTGGTCCGTTCGGTGCCGGACTACCCCGACCCCGGGGTCCTGTTCCGGGACCTGACGCCGGTGCTGGCGGACCCCGAGGCCTTCGCCACGCTGACCACGGAGCTCGCCGCCTCGGCGGGCGCCGCGGACCTCGTCGCCGGGGATCTCGTCGGCCAGTGCACCCCGTTCGCGAGCCCCGTCCCCGAGG
>NZ_JACBXB010000076.1 GCF_013870575.1 Pseudonocardia pini | reverse complement strand
GCGGCCTCCACACCGGAGTCGGCGAGCGTGGCCAGGAAGCCGGCGTGCCGGGTCGTGCTCCGCGACACGAGAGCGACCGCGTAGCCCTCCTTCCCGAAGCGGCGCGCCACGGACAGGCCGAGGCCCGGCCCCGCGCCGATCACGAGGAGGACGGGGCGGTCATAAGATGAGGTCATGCTCAACTTATAGCGCGAACCTGAGGGGGACCTCAAGTTGCTAGGCTGCAGGCGTGCCCCGGACCCTGCGCGCCGACGCCGCACGCAACCGCGACCGGCTCCTCGCCGCAGCGCGGGAGCTGTTCGCGGAGCAGGGGGTCGACGCGCCACTCGAGGAGGTGGCCCGCCGCGCCGGGGTGAGCATCGGGACCCTCTACAACCACTTCCCGAACCGCGGGGCCCTCCTCGACCAGGTGCTGCCGGAGCGGCTCGCCGAGCTCGACGTCCTCGCCGCGGCCGCGCTCGTCGACGCGGACCCGTGGCACGGCTTCACCGCGTTCCTCGACGGCATGTTCGCGATGCAGGCGCGCGACCGCGCGGTCAACGAGGCGGTGACGCGCAACCCGGTCGGGGCCGTGGGCGTAGCGGCCGAGTGTGGGCGGGCCGGTGGGGTCGTCGAGTCGATCGTCGCGCGGGCGCGGGGGGCGGGCGTGCTGCGCGCGGACTTCGGGCCCGCCGATCTCGCCACCCTGATCTGGGCGATGTCCACGGTCATCACGATGTCGGCGGGGGACGACGCGGTGTGGCGCCGCCACCTCGGCTTCGTCCTCGACGGCCTCCGCGTCCGCTGACTCGCGGGTCTCATGTCGGACTCGCGGGCTGTGGTGTCGGACTCGCGGTCGGTGGTGTCGGACTCGCGGGTCAGCGGCGGCGGCCGAGGCGGAGCCTGGTGATCCGATGGCCCACGAAGTCCGCCTCCGCCACGCACTCCTCGGCCCGCTCGCCGTCGGAGAGCCGCATGGTCCAGGTGACCCGGTCCTGCGCGATCTGCTTGCGCGAGGAGTCGATCCGGATGTCGCGGGCGAACAGCTCCGTGACGAAGTTGTGCAGCTTCTCGGGGTCGCGCTCCCGGCCGTCGAAGGGCGGGAACGGGCTCTCGGCGACGAGCGAGGCGCCGGGGGCGGCCATGGCGAGGATCGCGTCGGCGTCCCGCGCCGCGAAGGCCCGCTCGAAGGCCAGCGCGCCCGCGAACCGGTCCGCCTGCTCCCGCCCCTCCTCGATCAGCCTGCGGAGGAACCGCGGGTCCCGGTTGAGCTTCGACGCCGGCCCCAGGTGCTTGGGCAGCACCCGGCGCGGCAGCTCCAGGACCCGGACCACGACGTGCTTGAACGGGCCGCCCGGACGCAACCTGCCCTCGTCGAGCAGGCGGTCCGTCTGCTCGATGAACGCCAGCTCCTGGTAGAGGGACAGGTTGCCCGCCAGCTCGTTGCGGCGGTCGGCGATCTGCACGACGGTCCGGGGCTCCCGCTCGATGGCGGTGGGGTTGATCTGGATGACCCAGACCTCGTCCGGCTCCACCTCGAGCAGGTCGCGGACGGGTGGGTTCTGCGAGAACAACCCGTCCCAGTAGGTGCCGCCGTGGGTGCGGACGGCCCGGAACAGGCTCGGGATCGCCGCGGAGGCCAGCACCGTGTCCGGGGTGATCCGGTCCCGGTGGCTGGCGAAGGCGCGGAAGCGGCCGCTGAGCACGTCCACCGCGCCGAGCAGGAGCAGCGGGTGCTCGCGGTCGAGGTCGGCGGTGATGGCGTCGAAGTCGACGTGGCGGGCGAGCAGCGCGCGGAACCGGTCCGCGCCGCCGAGCGCCTCGGGGATCATGTACGGGCTGATCCCGGGGAGCAGGTCGAGGTTCTGCAGCACGCCCGCGGACACGAGCCAGGCGTTGGCCAGCCGGTCGAGCGGGTTGCCCGCCGCGTTGTCCATCCAGAACCTCTCGAGCACCGCGCCCGCGCCCTCGCGGTCGCCGTCGCGCAGCGACTGCCAGGCCAGCAGCGCGCAGATCGCGCCACCGGACGTCCCCGACAGCCCGACGATCTCGTACCGGGACAGCTCCGGGGCGTTGAGCAGCCTGCCGAGGACGCCCGCGGTGAAGGCCGTGTGGCTGCCGCCGCCCTGGCAGGCGATGACGACGCGGCGCGGCCGACGCCCGTTCTGGACACTCACCGGTCCTTCGTACCCGTCGCAGGTTGCGGGCACGTGCCAAGGAGACGGGGACTACACCCGCAGTGCGTCCGGCAGCACCCGGGCCGCCTCGACCAGCGACGGCCCGTACCAGGTCAGCAACCGGCCGCTGACCAGCGCGGACGGCGCCGCGAAGGACTCCGGCCCGTCCGCGGCGGTGAACAGGTAGGGCTCGTCGGGCAGGACCACCAGATCGTGGGGCGGCAGGTCGGCGGGGTCGAAGCGCGGGTAGCGCTCGGGGGAGTCGGCGAGGACGTTGTCGATCCCGAGCCGGGCGAGCACCGCGCCGGTGAAGGTGTCCGAGCCGCACGCCATCCACGGCTTGCGCCAGATCGGCACCACGCCCCGACGGCGAGTGGTCGGCTCGGGCAGCGCGGCCCACAGCGCCCGTGCCTCGTCGAGCCAGGGCACCGAGGCGAACCCGCAGGCGGCGAGCATGCGCCCCAACGAGTCCAGCCCGCCCTCGACGGTCCGGATGTCGGTGACGTACACCGCCAGCCCGGCCTCGCGGAGCCGCCGGAGGTCGCCGGGCTTGTTCTCCTCCTGGTTGGCCAGCACGATGTCCGGCTCCAGCGCGACGATCGCCTCGACGTCCGGGTTCTTCGTGCCGCGGACCCGCGGCACGTCGAGCCCCTCGGGATGGGTGCACCAGTCGGTGGCGGCGACGAGCGTGGAGCGGTCCGTGGCGCCGATCGCCTCGGTGAGCGAGGGGACGATCGACGCGATGCGCGTGACCTTCTCCGGGACCTCGACGCGGGTGCCCTCGTCGTCGACCACGCTGCCGTCGATCACCATGGTCGCCAGGCTCTCACGTCCCGAACAGCGGTGTCGTGCGGCTGAGCACGAACTCACGCACCGCCCCGCACCCGCCGCTCGCGGGACCGGACGAGCCCGGGGTCAGAAGGTCTTGGCCAGCTCGCGGGCGCGGGCGTGGGCGGCCTGGCGCGCGGTGTCGGCGTCCGCGGTGGCGAGGTTGGGGCGGAAGTGGATCTCCTCGACGTCGGAGACGCCCGCCCAGTGCAGCCAGTCGGTGAAGAACGGGGCCTGGAAGTCCCGGCCGAACGCGGGTCCGCGACCCTCCCCGTACACCGCGCTGGTGTAGATCACCGCGGCCTTCTTGTCGCGCAGCAGGCCGGAGTAGCCCCGCTCGGGATCGAAGCCGAACACCAGGCCGGGCTGGCTGATCACGTCGATCAGCTGTTTGAGCACGTAGGGGACGCCCGCGTTCCACATCGGGACGCTGAACAGGTAGCGGTCGGCCGCGTCGAAGCGGCGGAACTCGGCGGTGGCGGCGGCCCAGGCCGCGGCGCTCTCGCCGCTCGGCTCCCGTCCGGCGAAGACGGCCATCTTCGCCTCGGCGGCCGGGGGACCGAAGGCGGGTAGCGTGCCGTCCCAGAGGTCGCGGTGGGCGATCTCGACGGAAGGGTTCGCGTCGGCGTAGACGTCCAGGAACGTGCTCGCGAGGGCGAGGGACTCGGAGGCGGCGCCGCGGGGCGAGGCGGCGACGTGCAGCAGGCGGGTCATCGGGTTCTCCAGGTGTGAGGGTGCGTGCGCACGCACAGAATAAGCATGGTGCGTGCGCACGCACAAGACCTATGATGACGGCGTGACCGACGACGGAGTCCGTGCCTGGGCCGCCCTCCTCCGCATCCATGCGGCCGTGCTCCGCGACCTGGAGCAGGACATGGAGCGGACCCAGAACCTGCCGCTGACCTGGTACGACGTCCTGCTGGAGCTGAACGCCGCCCCGGACCGTCGGCTGCGGATGCAGGAGCTGGGGGAGCGGGCGGTCCTCTCGCGGACGCGGGTCAGCCGGATCGTCGACGAGCTGGCGCGGGCCGGGTTCGTCGTCCGGGAGAAGGACGAGACGGACAGGCGAGGGAACTGGGCGGTCCTGACTCCTGCGGGCCGGGAGCGACTCCGCGAGGCCGCCCCGGGCTATCTCGACGGCATCGCGAGGCACTTCGCCGACCACCTCAGCGAGGCGGAACGCACCACTGTCGCCGACGCCCTCGAACGCGTCCTCGCCGCCCGCAGCCAATGAGCGAGCGGCCCGTTCGCTCACTAGGTATGAGCGAGAGTGCCGTTCGCTCATAGCACGGCCGGGATGAGCGAGCGGCCCGTTCGCTCACTAGGTATGAGCGAGAGTGCCGTTCGCTCAAGGAGGGGTCGGGATGAGCGGACGGTGGACAGACCATCGCCCCGCACTGACCAGGTGCGGGGCGACGGGGGTGTGGCAGGTGCGGACCGGCTACATGTTGCGCCGGTACTGGCCTCCCACCTCGAAGAAGGCGTCCGTGAGCTGCCCCAGCGAGCAGACCCGGGCGGCCTTCATGAGCTCGGCGAACACGTTGCCCTCACCGGTCGCCACGTCCTGCAGCGCGCGCAGGGCCTGCTCGGCCTCGGGCTTGTGGCGGCTCTGGAAGTCCGCGAGCCGGTCCAGCTGCGACTTCTTCTCCTCGTCGGTGCCGCGGGCGAGCTCGATCTCCATCGGCTCGTCCTCGTCCGCGTCGGGCCGCACGAAGGTGTTGACGCCGACGATCGGGAGCGTGCCCTCGTGCTTGCGGTGCTCGTAGATCATCGACTCGTCCTGGATCTTGCCGCGCTGGTAGCCGGTCTCCATCGCGCCCAGCACGCCGCCACGCTCGGCGATCCGGTCGAACTCGGCCAGCACGGCCTCCTCGACGAGGTCGGTCAGCTCGTCGACGACGAACGACCCCTGCAGCGGGTTCTCGTTCATCGAGAGCCCCCACTCGCGGTTGATGATCAGCTGGATCGCCATCGCGCGCCGCACCGAGGACTCGGTGGGGGTGGTGATCGCCTCGTCGTAGGCGTTGGTGTGCAACGAGTTCGCGTTGTCGTAGAGCGCGCAGAGGGCCTGCAGCGTGGTGCGGATGTCGTTGAAGTTCATCTCCTGCGCGTGCAGGGACCGCCCCGAGGTCTGGACGTGGTACTTCAGCTTCTGCGAGCGCTCGTTCGCCCCGTACTTGTCCCGCATCGCCACGGACCAGATCCGCCGCGCGACCCGGCCGATGACCGTGTACTCGGCATCCATGCCGTTGGAGAAGAAGAACGACAGGTTCGGCGCGAAGTCGTCGATGCTCATGCCGCGCGCGAGGTAGCTCTCCACGAAGGTGAAGCCGTTGGACAGCGTGAACGCGAGCTGGCTGATGGGGTTCGCCCCGGCCTCGGCGATGTGGTAGCCCGAGATCGAGACGGAGTAGAAGTTCCGCACCTTGTGGTGGATGAACCACTCCTGGATGTCCGCCATCATTCGGAGCGAGAACTCGGTGGAGAAGATGCAGGTGTTCTGCCCCTGGTCCTCCTTGAGGATGTCCGCCTGCACCGTGCCGCGCACGTTCGCGTAGGCGAAGGCGGTCAGCTCCTCCAGCTCGGCGGAGTCCGGCGAGCGGCCCTCCTCCTCGCGGAACCGGGCGATCTGCTGGTCCACCGCGGTGTTCAGGAAGAACGCCAGGATCGTGGGCGCGGGCCCGTTGATCGTCATGGAGACCGAGGTGGTGGGCGAGCAGAGGTCGAAGCCCGCGTAGAGCTCCTTCATGTCGTCCAGCGTGGCGATCGAGACGCCGGACGTGCCGACCTTGCCGTAGATGTCCGGGCGGGTGTCCGGGTCGTGCCCGTAGAGGGTCACCGAGTCGAACGCCGTGGACAGCCGCTTGGCGTCGGAGTCCTCGGAGAGGTACTTGAAGCGCCGGTTGGTGCGGAACGGGTCGCCCTCGCCCGCGAACATGCGGGCGGGGTCCTCGCCCTCGCGCTTGAACGGGAACACGCCTGCCGTGAAGGGGAACCTGCCGGGCAGGTTCTCCTTCCGCAGGAACCGCAGCAGCTCGGCGTCCTCGGTGTAGCGCGGCAGCGCGACCCGCGGGATCTTGTTGCCGGACAGCGTCTCCCGGGTGAGCTGCGTGCGCAGCTCCTTGTCCCGGACCTTCACGACGAGCTCGTCTCCGGAGTAGTCCTCGACCACCTGCGGCCAGGTGTCCAGCAGCTCGGCCGACGCGCTCGACAGGTCCTGCTCGGCCTTGCCCAGCGCCTCGTCCACGGCCGAGCCGACGAGCTCCTTCGCGGTGCGCAGGTGCTGGCGCACGCGGGCCTTGGTGGCCTCGGACTCGCTGTCCGCGTGGTACTCGCGGACGGTCTCGGCGATCTCGGCGAGGTAGCGCACCCGCTCCGGCGGGATGACCGCGGCGTACTCGGTGGAGGTCTTCCCGGCGACCTTCGCCAGCCGCCCGTCGTGCAGGACGAGCCCGTCCTCGGTCAGCAACCGGCAGAGCTCCTGGTAGAGCGCGGTCACGCCGTCGTCGTTGAACGTGGCGGCGGAGGTGCCGTAGACCGGCATGTCCTCCCAGCCCGCGCCGAACTCCTCGCGGTTGCGCACGAGCTGGCGGCCGACGTCTCGGCGCGCGTCCTCACCGCCGCGGCGCTCGAACTTGTTGATCGCCACGACGTCGGCGAAGTCCAGCATGTCGATCTTCTCGAGCTGCGACGCGGCGCCGAACTCCGGCGTCATCACGTACAGCGAGCGGTCGACGAACGGGACGATCCCCGCATCCCCCTGGCCGATGCCGGGGGTCTCCACCACGACCAGGTCGAACCCGGCGGCCTTCAGGACGGCGATGACGTCGCCCAGGTTGTCCGGGATGACCCCGTCGTTGCCGCGGGTGGCGAGGGAGCGGAAGTAGATCTGGTCGCCCTTGAGCGCGTTCATCCGGATCCGGTCGCCGAGCAGCGCGCCGCCGCCCTTGCGTCGGGTCGGGTCCACGGCCAGCACCGCGATGCGGAGCTTGTCCTCCTGGTCGAGCCGGAAGCGGCGGACCAGCTCGTCGGTCAGCGAGGACTTGCCGGAGCCGCCGGTGCCCGTGATGCCCAGCACCGGGACGTGCTTGTCGGTGGCCGTGACCCGCTCCAGCACCTCGGCGGGCAGCGTGCCGGACTCGGCCTGGGTGAGGGCCCGGGCCAGGGTGGCGGTCTCGCCGGTGAACAGCCCGTCGTAGGACGCCGGGGGCTCGGCCGCGAGGTCCGTGTCCGTCTCGCGGATCATCAGGTTGATCATGCCGGGCAGGCCGAGGCGCTGGCCGTCGTCCGGGGAGAAGATGCGCGAGACGCCGCGCGAGTGCAGGAGCTCGATCTCCTCGTGGACGATCACGCCGCCCCCGCCGCCGAACACCTTCACGTGCCCGGCGCCGCGCTCGCGCAGCAGCTCGACCAGGTAGGAGAAGTACTCGACGTGCCCGCCCTGGTAGGAGCTGATCGCGACGCCCTGGACGTCCTCCTGGATGGCCGCGGTGACGACCTCGTCCACGGACCGGTTGTGCCCCAGGTGGATCACCTCGGCACCCTGCCTCTGCAGGATGCGCCGCATGATGTTGATCGCCGCGTCGTGCCCGTCGAACAGGCTCGCGGCGGTCACGAAGCGGATGGGGTTCTTGGGCACATAAAGCTCGGCCATGGATCCTCCTGCACAGCGACGGACCCATTTAGTTTGACGTCCTAGTATCGGACTTGCAAGCGATACCGGTGTGACGTCGTTCGATGGGTGTTCCCGCTGGTCAGAGCAAGGTGTCGAGCGCGGCGTGCATCTCGGCGAGGCTCGGTCGGGCCGCGGCGTCGGTCAGCAGGCAGCCGTCGAGGACGCTCGCGACCCGGACGGGCAGGCGGCGCCGCGAGCGCAGCCGCAGGGCCGGCTTGAGCAGCTGGGGATAGACCCGCGCCAGGTCGGCGCCCGGGTGCGTGGAGTCGGTGCGGGAGAGGCTGTGCGAGCCGGTGGCCTCGCGGTCCTCGACGCCGTCGGGGAAGGGGCGGACGCCGGTGGCGGCCTCGTGCAGCACGACCCCCACGGCCCAGACGTCCGTGGCGGGCGTGACGACCCCGCCCACGATCTGCTCGGGCGCCATGTACCGGGCGCTGCCCACCTCCGCCGGCGCGGGCCCGGGCGTGCGCGCGAGGGCCAGGTCGATCACCCGGGTCACCCCGGCGCTGATCACGATGTTGCTGGGCTTGACGTCGCAGTGCACCCGGCCGCGCTCGTGCAGGTAGCGCAGGGCCGCGGCGAGCTGCTGGCCGAGGTGGGCCAGCGCGGTCTCGGGGAAGCGGCCGTAGCCGTCGATCGCGTCGGACAGGGTGCCGCCGGGCAGTGACTCGAGGACCATCACCGGCGCGGGGCCCCGCTCGTCCACCAGGTCGAGCAGCCGAACGATGTACGGGTGCCGCAGCGAGCGGAGGAGCTTCGCCTCGCGCAGCAGGCCGCGGCGGGTGTGCGGGTCCCCGACCAGGTCGGGGCGCAGCACCTTCGCCACGGTGTGGCAGTGGTGCACGTGGCTCCACGCGTCGTACGTGTCGTAGTCCTCACCCCGCCGCAGGTGCTGCACCACGGTGTAGCCCGGTGCGACCTCCGCGCCCTTCGCCAGCGGCGGTGGGCCGTCCAGCCGGGTCGGTCTGGTCGGACATGGCGAACGGGCGCCGGGATCGCCGGCGCCCGCTCGCGAGTGTCTCCGATGGGTGGCGTGGGTGCCGCTCCCCGGTGGGGAGGTCACACCGGCGCCCCCTGCGGGGCCGAGCCGGTGTGCTCGCGGGCCAGGTCCAGGCCCTTCCACCGGTCCGGCGCGATGACCTCCCACTCCTCGCAGGAGCAGGCCACGGAGTAGGTGCCGTCGTCGAGCGGGATGACCGACTGGGCCATGCACTCGCCCTTCTTCTCCGCCACCTCGTGCAGGAACTCGGTGGGGGAGTCGTACATGATGTTGTCGTCGCTCACGGCCCCTCCTAGACGGCGGCGGCGGCCGCCGCCTGCTTCTCGGTCGGCAGCGGCGGGACCTGCGGGAACAGCTCGCGGAAGGCGCCGATGGTGATGCGGTCCTTCACGGCCTGGTCCACGCCGTCGAACAGACCGTGCAGGGTCTCCTGCGTGTGCCCGTAGGTGCCCTCCATGTGCGGGTAGTCGCTGCCCCACATGACGTTGTCGAAACCCATCCCGGTCATCGCCGCGATGGCCGACTCGTCGTGCTGGAAGCTGGCGTAGACCTGGGAGTAGATGATCTCCTTGGGGGAGCGCTTGAGCTTGGGGCGCACCGCCATGGCGTGTTGGCGGTAGCCCTCCTCCATGCGGTCGGCCACGAACGGCACCCAGGTGGCGCCGCCCTCGGAGACCAGGACCTTGAGGTCGGGGTGGCGGTCCAGGGCGCCGGAGGCGACCATCTTCATGACGGCCCGCTGGCCACCGAACGTGGTCTCCGTGTAGTTGAGCACCGCGCCGCCGGGGCCGCGGTAGAGCACGCCCGCCGAGCCGCCCTTGGACAGGTCGATCGGGTCGGTCCCGATGTGGAACGAGATCACGATCCCGGCCCGCTCGGCCGCGGTCCAGAAGGGCTCCCAGTCCTCCTGGTTGTAGTCCTTCTGCAGCGGGTGGGGCTGCACCGGCAGGAACACCGTGCGGTAGCCCATCTCCGCCACGCGCTCGAGCTCGGCGACCGCGTCGCCGATGTCGAGGGTGGAGACCTGCGCCGTGGTGACCATCCGGGGGCTGTACTTCTCGATGGTCTCGAAGGCCCAGTCGTTGGACACCCGCAACGCCTCGCGCAGCACCTCGGGGGTGCGGAACGACGAGCTCCACATGCCCAGCGAGGGGAAGACGACCTCGCCCCAGATGCCCTCCTGGTCCAGGTCGTCCATCCGCTTGGCGATGTCGCCTGCACCCGGGGCGCGGTTGGAGGCCTCGACGAACTCGAGCGCCTTGCCGGTGGGCAGCTTGCGGCGGAAGGACATGCCGTCGATGTGCACGGTCTCCCACTGCCCGTCCGCGTCCTTGACCGCGCGCGGCACCAGCTCGGCCAGGCGCGGCGGCAGCGAGTCCCGCCACAGCGACTCCGGCTCGAGGAAGTGGGAGTCGCCGGAGTTCGCCCAGATCTTGTCGGTGTCGCTCATGTCGACCTTCTTTCGGTACTCCGTCGTACGTGCCGTGAAAACGTGATTCTCAGTGAACGCCCTCGTGGCTGCCTTGTCAACAGGACACTCAATACGATCAGCGGACGATCTGGCGTTCCCGCAGGTCGGCGATCCGGGCGGCGCCGTAGCCCAGGTCGGCGAGGATCGTGTCGGTGTGGTCACCCGCGAGGCAGCCACCGTTGGCCTGCGTGGCCGAGCGGGAGAACCCGGTCGACGGGCTCAGCCGCCGGTGCTCGGCGAAGACCGGGTGCACGGTGTCGACCGCGTACCCGGCCTCGTACGCCAGGTCGCTCTGCAGCGTGCGCTCCGGGAGGTGCTCGGTCACCCCGACACAGCCGACGTCGGCGGCGAGCAGGTCGCTCTCCCACTCCTCCTTGGTGCGGCCCGCGAACACGCCGGCGAGGACGTCGGCGAGCTCGGCGTCGTGCGCCTCGCGGTCCCCGGCCGTCGCGAAACGCGCGTCCGCGAGGTCGACGTAGGGCTCCAGCGCCGCGACCAGCCCCGGCCACTCCCGCTCGGCGGGCGCCGCGAGGAAGACCCAGCCGTCCGCGGCCCGGTACATCCGGTACAGCGCCGACAGGCCGTGTCCGCCGGGGTCGACCGTGGGGGAGACGGGCCTGCCCGCGTAGTCGATGTTGTGGTCGACGATCGCGTGGGTCGTCGAGCCGATCATGGTCGTGGACAGGGAGCCCAGCGGACGTCCGCGACGGCGGGCGAGCAGCCCCAGCAGGAGCGACGAGGCGACCCCGACGGCGGAGATCCCGTCCGCCTGCAGGCTGATGACGGCCGAGGCGGCGTTGAGCCGGACCGCGGCGGCCTTGATCTCGTCCAGGGTCCCGGTCGAGTCCGCGGCGTCCGGGGCCTCGGTCAGTGCCAGGCCGGAGGCGGCCCCGATCGACGGGGCGTAGGCGGGCCGGGCGCCGTAGGGCCCGTCCGTCCCGTACCCCGGTGCGCTGAGGTAGACCAGGTCGGGGTTGATCTTCTTCAACGTGTCGGGGTCCACCTTGGCCCGCTCGGCCGCGCCCGCGCGGAAGCTCTGCAGCACGAGGTCGGCGCGCGCGGCCAGGGCGTGCACGATCTCCAGCCCCTCCGGGGTGCCGAGGTCGAGCGCGATGGACTCCTTGCCCTGCATGACCTTCGCGCCACCCGCCTCGGGGAACTGCACGAGCGTGCGGATGTTGTCGCCGTCGAGCGCCTCGACCTTGACCACCCGGGCGCCGAGGTCGGTCAGCAGGGTGGAGCCGAACGGCGCGGCGTACATGAGGCCGAACTCGAGCACGGTGACGCCCTCGAGCGGCAGGCCGGTGGGGGTGGCCCCCGCGGGGGCCGGGGCCGGGGTCGCCGTCGTCCCAGGGGCCGGGCTCTCGCCCAGGCGCGGCGCCGGGGCGGGCGGGCGCAACGCCTCGCCGTCGACGTGCACGAGGGTCGACGGCTGCCGCACCGGACCGAGGTCCGGGTCCTCGCCGACGACGATCCGCCGGTCGTGGGTGAGCTGCGGGTGTTCCAGTGCGGCCGGACCGCCCCGGAACACCTCGGCGCTCACGTTCTCGTTCGTCTCGAAGACGTGCTCCCACTCGGCCAGCGTCCGGTCCGAGGCACGCTCCAGCATGAGCTCCCAGAGCTCCACGCGGCGCTCGGCGTCCTCGAAGACGGGGAAACCCTTCCAGTGCGGGTCCGCCAGCATGGGCGCGATGCCGAGCTCCACCAGCATGGCCTGGAACAGGTGCGGCGCGGTCTGCGCGAACTGCAGCCAGTGGCCGTCCTTGGTGGGGGTGACCAGCAGCGGGTAGATCAGGTGGCCGCGCGGGGTGCCGTCGTCGTCGAAGGCGTGGACCGGGGTGAAGCTCTCCGGCCAGCGCTGCGCGACGAGCTCGGTGAACCAGTTCCAGGTGTCCATCGTGGCCATCCCGCGGACCAGGTCGGCCTCGACGTGCTGGCCGCGGCCGCTGGACTCCCGCTCGTAGAGCGCCGCGAGGATCCCGTGCACCGCGGTGTGGGCCGCGCCCCAGGAGGCGAACGGCACGGTGACGAACGCGGGGCCCGGCCGGGTGGTCGCCTGCCGCTTGGCGTGGAAGGCGCCCAGCTTGGCCATGACCAGGCCCTCGTAGCCCTTGATGTCCTTCCACGGACCGCGGGTGCCCCAGCCGGTGATGGACGCGCTGACCAGCCGGGGGTTGAGCGACCCCAGCTCGGCCGGGGTCAGCCCCAGCCGCTCGGCCGC
>NZ_JACBXB010000768.1 GCF_013870575.1 Pseudonocardia pini | reverse complement strand
GGAGGGCCGCACGAACTGCGGCTTCTCCGACTCCTCGGCACCGCTGGACGCGGGCTCCGAGGCGATCGCGTTCCGGCGCTCGACCCGCTCCAGCCGCTCGAGCAGGCCCGCGTCGGAGGTCGTGGCCGCAGGCAGCAGCATGCGGGCGCACAACAGCTCCAGCAGCAGCCGGGGGGCGGTGGCGCCGCGCATCTCGGTGAGCCCGGCGTGCACGATCTCGCCGTACCGGGCGAGCGTGGCCGGGCCGAGCCGAGCGGCCTGGTCGAGCATGCGCTCCAGCTCGTCCGACGCCGCCTCGACCAGCCCCTGGCTCGCCGCCTCCGGCACGGCCTGGACCAGCATCAGGTCCCGCAGCCGCTGCAGCAGGTCGGCCGCGAACCGGCGGGGATCGTGTCCGGCCTCGACCAGCCGGTCGACGGCCTGGTAGACGGCACCGCCGTCCCCGGCGGCGAGCGCGTCGACCACGTCGTCGATCAGGGCGACGTCGGTGACCCCGAGCAGCGCCATCGCCCGCTCGTAGGTGACCCCCTCGGGGCCCGCGCCCGCGAGCAGCTGGTCCATGACCGACAGGGTGTCTCGGGCGGACCCCCCGCCCGCACGGATGACCAGCGGGTACACGGCGGGCTGGACCTGCACCCCCTCGTCCCCACAGATCTGCTCGAGCAGCGCGCGGAGCGTGCCGGGCGGGATCAGCCGGAACGGGTAGTGGTGCGTGCGGGACCGGATGGTGGGCAGCACCTTGTCCGGCTCGGTGGTGGCGAAGACGAAGACGAGGTGCTCCGGCGGCTCCTCCACGATCTTCAGCAGGGCGTTGAAGCCCTGCGTGGTGACCATGTGCGCCTCGTCGACGATGAACACCCGGTACCGCGACTCGGCCGGGGCGTAGAAGGCGCGGTCGCGGAGCTCCCGCGCGTCGTCCACCCCACCGTGGGAGGCGGCGTCGAGCTCCACGACGTCGATGTTCCCGGGGCCCTCCGGGGCCAACGCGACGCAGGAGTTGCAGACACCGCACGGATCAGGGGTGGGGCCCTCCACGCAGTTCAGCGAGCGGGCCAGGATCCGCGCCGACGACGTCTTCCCGCAGCCCCGGGGGCCCGAGAAGAGGTACGCGTGGTTGATCCGACCGGCCGAGAGGGCGGTGCCGAGGGGTTCGGTGACGTGCTCCTGGCCGACCACCTCGGCGAACTTCGCCGGGCGGTACTTGCGATAGAGAGCGAGCGCCACGGACCCGAGGCTACCCACCACCCCCGACAGATCAGGGAGGGGGAGATATAGGGGACCCCGCGCACCCGCCAGAGCCCGCTGACCCTTGCTGCCTTCCGGCCCTGGGGGAGTTCACAGGATGGACGCCGCGCGGGATCCGTGGACGAGTGTAGCGGCCCGCGCCACCCGGGTCCCGGCGCGGGGGTCCGGAGAGCGGTCGCGTAAGGTTCTCGCCGGAGGATTCGCCTAGTGGCCTAGGGCGCACGCTTGGAAAGCGTGTTGGGAGCAATCCCTCAGGGGTTCGAATCCCCTATCCTCCGCGCCTCACAGCAGCGACAACGCCGGGCAGGTCCCGGCGTTGTCGCATTTCCGGGGTCGTACCCGGCCGCGCCGAGCGAGTCCCGGAGCAGGACCATCAGCGCCGCCCGGAGCGTGCGCGCATCGGTCGGTCCGTGCCCCAGCCGCAGCGGCCGTCGGCGTCTCGCAACCGGCAGCGGCCGGGTGGCGAGCCGACGCCGGCGTGCCGGTCCGGGGCCGGGCGACCCTCGCGGGGCGGAGCTCAGCCCAGCCGGTCCCACTGCACGACGAGCGCGCGAGAACCCTGCGGGTCGGTGAGGACGGGCAGGTCGAGGCCGGTCCGGATGACCGAGGTATGGGTGAACGGGATGCGCACGTGCCTGCGGACGACCGTGCCGTCGATCCGCAGGTCCAGCCTCGCGATGGGCTCCGCCCCGATCCGGCTCGACGTGCTCTGCACCCCCACGATCGCGGCGCGGGTCGGCCTGCCCGAGGTCTCGACCCGGCGCAGCGCGGCGATGCTGCCGAACATCCGCTGCTGGACCACCGTCCACACCGCACCCTGGATCAGCCCGACCACGGCGAGGATGCCGAGGACCAGGGCGGTGATCCCGCCGTCGGGCAGCAGGAGCCAGGCGAGGACGGCCAGGACGAGAGCCGCCGCCCCGGCCAGCAGGAACGCCCTCCCGATCCGCCCGAACACGATCGTCACGACCTGCCCCTCCCCCGGAGACGGCGAATGCCGGGCCCCGAGGGACCCGGCATTCTGCTGGCGGTAGCGGTGGGATTTGAACCCACGGAGGCGTGAACCTCACGCGCTTTCGAGGCGCGCTCCTTCGGCCGCTCGGACACGCTACCGCCGACAACTTTACAAGCCGGACTCACGAGCGGTGCAGGCCCCCGGCGAAGAACCGTTTGAGCAGGTCGGCGGCCTCGTCGGCCCGCACGCCGCCCACCACCTCCGGGCGGTGGGTGAGCCTGCGGTCGCGCAACACGTCCCACAACGAGCCCGCCGCGCCCGTCTTCGGCTCCCAGGCGCCGAACACCACCCGGTCGACCCGGGCGAGCCCGAGCGCGCCCGCGCACATCGTGCAGGGCTCGACGGTCACCGCCAGCGTGCACCC
>NZ_JACBXB010000767.1 GCF_013870575.1 Pseudonocardia pini | reverse complement strand
CCGGTCGATCCTCAAGGCGGGCCCGGCGGTCGCCGCGCTGCGGTCCGCCGCCGAGTCGCAGCGAGACGAGCTCGCCACGGCGCTGACGGTCCTCCGCTGAGACCCGGGTGCTGATACCGGGAGTGGCGCGATTCACCCGTTCGGAGGGGGTGGTGGCACCCTGGTGTGCCGCCCGCGCACCCGGCAGGCTGGTCCGACCAGGGGGAACACGTCCGCGGCCTGCCGGTCGCGTCGGGGGAGCACGGAGGTAGGTGTGGTGGGCGAGCCGGTGGACGTCCTCATCGTGGACGACCAGCGCCCGTTCCGGACCGTGGCGCGCACGGTCGTCGGGATGGTCGGGGGATGGCGTGTCGCGGCCGAGGCCGAGTCGGGCGAACAAGCCGTCGCGGAGGCCGCCCGGGTGCGGCCCGCGGTGGTGCTGATGGACATCAACCTGCCCGGGATCAGCGGGATCGAGGCCACCCGGCAGCTGCTGGCGGCCGACCCGGCCGCGCTGGTGGTGCTGCTGTCCACGTACGCCCTCGAGGACCTGCCCGGGGACGCCGCCCACTGCGGCGCCGTGGCGTACATCAACAAGGAGGACCTCACCCCCGCCCGGCTGCGCGCGCTGCGCCCGGTCGAGCAGGCCGGCTGAGCACACCCCGGCGCGCGGGCCGCGTGATCGTGATCCACGCCATGGCCCGGCGGCAGCTTTCGGCGCGCCGGACGGGCGGGTCGTCCTGGCCTCCGGGTGGGGTCTCGTGATATCACCCGGACGGGTGTGGACGACCCTGGCTGTGGGATCAAACCCACAGGTGGCACCCCCGATGGCGCCCCGGCGGGGTCCGTGGGTACGTTCGCTTCCGGCCCCCGGTGAGACCCGAACCGGGGACGGTGATCGCACCGCCTGGCGATCGCCCTCGCGCACGACGAAAGACGGAGGAGACCGTGGCCCTTCCCCAACTGACCGAGGAACAGCGTGCCGCCGCGTTGGAGAAGGCCGCGGCCGCCCGCCGGGCCCGGGCAGAGCTGAAGGACCGGCTCAAGCGCGGCGGGGTCACCCTCGCCGAGGTGCTGAAGCAGTCGGACACCGACGAGGTGCTCGGCAAGATGAAGGTCTCGGCCCTGCTCGAGGCCATGCCCAGCGTGGGCAAGGTCCGCGCCGCGCAGATCATGGAGCGCCTGGAGATCGCGCCCAGCCGCCGGCTGCGTGGCCTGGGCGAGCGGCAGCGCAAGGCGCTGCTGAACGAGTTCCCCTCCTGACCGTGGGCACTCGCCGGGGACGGTTGATGGTGCTGGCAGGCCCCTCGGGGGTCGGCAAGAGCAGCATCGTCGACCGGCTCCGCACGGAGCTCCCCGACCTCCACTTCTCGGTGTCCGCGACCACGCGGGCGCCCCGGGAGGGGGAGGTCGAGGGGATCCATTACCACTTCGTCTCGCGTGAGGAGTTCGACCGGCTGATCCGGTCGGACGAGCTCCTCGAGTGGGCGGAGGTGCACGGCGGGCTGCAGCGGTCGGGCACCCCGCGAGAACCCGTCGAGCGTGAGCTGGCGGCGGGTCATCCCGTCCTCGTCGAGGTCGACCTGCAGGGTGCGCGCTCGGTGAAGCGGGCCGTGCCGGAGTCGGTCACCGTGTTCGTGGAGCCGCCCTCGTTCGAGGAGCTGGCCCGCAGGCTGACCGACCGGGGCACCGAGACCGCCGCGGCCCGGGAGCGCAGGCTGCGCACCGCCGTCGAGGAGATGGCGGCCCGCTCGGAGTTCGACGTCGTCGTGGTGAACGACGAGGTGCAGGCCGTCGTCGACCGGTTGGTAGAGTTGCTGGTCGCGCCCATGGACAACACCGCCCATCCGCGTTCCACAGTCTCTGGAGTCACTGAGTGAGCATGCCGCTGACCGGCCCCCTGGCCGGAGCCATCCCCGAGGGCATCACCAACCCCCCGATCGACGACCTGCTGAGCAAGGTCAGCTCGAAGTACGCGCTGGTGATCTACTCGGCGAAGCGTGCCCGGCAGATCAACGACTACTACTCCCAGCTGGGCGAGGGTCTGCTCGAGTACGTCGGCCCGCTCGTCGAGCCGGGCCCGCGCGAGAAGCCGCTGTCGATCGCCATGCGCGAGATCCAGGCGGGGCTGCTGGAGCACACCGAGGGCGAGTAGCCCTCGCACGGCCGAGTTCGGCGAGGACGGTTCATGAGTACGGATCACCCTCGCGTCCTGCTGGGTGTCGCGGGCGGCATCGCCGCCTACAAGAGCGCGGAGCTGCTGCGCAGGCTGACCGAGTCCGGCCACTCGGTGCGGGTCGTGCCGACCGAGTCGGCGCTCAACTTCGTCGGCGCGGCCACCTTCGAGGCCCTGTCGGGGCAGCCCGTGCACACCGGCGTGTTCACCGACGTGCCGTCGGTGCAGCACGTGCGGTTGGGGCAGGAGGCCGACCTCGTCGTCGTCGCCCCCGCGACCGCGGACCTGCTGGCCCGCGCGGCGGCGGGGCGGGCGGACGACCTGCTCACCGGGTCGCTGCTCGTGGCGCGATGTCCCGTGGTCTTCGCGCCGGCGATGCACACCGAGATGTGGCAGCACCCGGCCACCCGGGCGAACGTCGCGACCCTGCGCGAGCGCGGGTCGATCGTGCTGGAGCCCGCCTCCGGGCGGC
>NZ_JACBXB010000766.1 GCF_013870575.1 Pseudonocardia pini | reverse complement strand
GGCCGGGAGCCGGACGTACGACCTGGAGTACGGGACGGCCACGCTGGAGCTGCCCGCCGGCGTCGTCGAGCCCGGGACCAAGGTCTTCGTGGTGGACGACGTGCTGGCCACCGGTGGGACCGCGGCCGCGGCCTGCGCCCTGCTGACGGACGCGGGGGCCGAGGTCACCGGGTTCGGCACGGTGATCGAGCTGGCCGCGCTGAAGGGCCGCGACAGGCTCCCCGGAATCGCGGTCCACAGCCTGCTCTCGTACTAGCTGCGCGTATCCTCCCGGGGGTGGCGAGAGTTGCGGTGAGGGCCCGGTGACGGATGTCCAGCAGAACGCCGCTCCGGCCGAGGATCCTGCTCGGCCGTCCGCGACCCGGCGGGTCCGTGCGCGGATCGCCCGGCGGATGACACCGCAGCGGGTGGCGATCGTGAAGCCGGTGCTCGAGCCGTTGGCGAGCGTCCACCGCACGCTGCACCCGAAGGCCGATCTCGTGCTGCTGCAGCGCGCGTACGACGTCGCCGAGGAGAAGCACGCCGGGCAGAAGCGCAAGTCCGGCGACCCCTACATCACGCACCCGCTCGCCGTCTCCACGATCCTCGCCGAGCTCGGCATGGACACGACCACGCTGGTGGCGGCCCTGCTGCACGACACCGTCGAGGACACGGACTACTCGCTGGACCGGCTGCGCGCGGAGTTCGGGGACGAGGTCGCCCACCTGGTCGACGGCGTCACGAAGCTGGACAAGGTCGAGTTCGGCAGTGCGGCCGAGGCCGAGACGATCCGCAAGATGGTCGTGGCCATGGCCCGCGACCCCCGGGTCCTGGTGATCAAGCTCTCGGACCGCCTGCACAACATGCGGACCATGCGGTTCCTGCCGCCGGAGAAGCAGGCCAAGAAGGCGCGCGAGACCCTCGAGGTCATGGCGCCGCTGGCGCACCGGCTCGGCATGGCCACGGTGAAGTGGGAGCTGGAGGACCTGTCCTTCGCGATCCTGCACCCGAAGAAGTACGACGAGATCGTGCGGCTCGTGGCGACCCGCGCGCCGTCGCGGGACACCTACCTCAAGCAGGTCATCGACGAGGTGTCCGCGCAGCTGGCGGCGGCGCGGGTCAACGGCACGGTCGAGGGCAGGCCGAAGCACTACTACTCGATCTACCGCAAGATGATCGTCAAGGGTCGGGAGTTCGACGACATCCACGACCTCGTGGGCGTCCGGGTCCTGGTCGACGAGGTGCGGGACTGCTACGCCGCGATGGGCATGGTCCACGCCCTCTGGCAGCCCATGCCCGGCCGGTTCAAGGACTACATCGCGCAGCCCCGCTTCGGCGTCTACCAGTCGCTGCACACCACCGTGATCGGACCGGACGGCAAGCCCCTCGAGGTCCAGATCCGCACGAGCGAGATGCACCGCACCGCGGAGTACGGCATCGCGGCGCACTGGCGGTACAAGGAGACGCGGGGCAACAACACCGGCGCCGCCGTCGAGATCGACGAGATGTCCTGGATGCGGCAGCTGCTCGACTGGCAGCGCGAGGCCGCGGACCCCGGCGACTTCCTGGAGTCGCTGCGCTACGACCTCGCGGCCAAGGAGCTGTTCGTCTTCACACCCAAGGGGGACGTCCAGACGCTGCCCGTGGGCTCCACCCCGGTCGACTTCGCCTACGCGGTGCACACCGAGGTCGGGAACCGCTGCATCGGCTCGCGGGTCAACGGCAGGCTCGTGGCGCTGGAGCGCACGCTGGAGTCCGGCGACGTCGTCGAGATCTTCACGTCGAAGGCCGAGGGCGCCGGGCCGAGCAGGGACTGGCTGGGCTTCGTCCAGTCGCCGCGGGCCAAGAACAAGATCAAGCAGTGGTTCGCCAAGGAGCGCCGCGAGGAGGCCATCGAGGAGGGCAAGGAGGCGATCACGCGGGAGGCCCGACGCACGGGCATGCCGCTGCAGCGCCTCGTGTCCACCGACGCGATGACCGCCCTCGGCCGCGAGATGCACTACCCGGACGTCTCGGCCCTCTACGCCGCGATCGGTGAGGGACAGGCCAGCGCCCGGCACGTCGTGCAGCGGCTCGTGGCGCTGATCGGCGGGGTCGAGGACGCGGAGGAGGAGCTCGCGGAGCGGGCCACCCCGTCCACCGTCCGGGTCCGGCGGCCCTCCGGCGACGCGGGCGTGGTCCTGCAGGGCGAGGACGGCAAGCAGCTCGGGGACGTCTACTGCAAGCTCGCCCGCTGCTGCACCCCCGTCCCCGGCGACGAGATCCTCGGGTTCGTCACCCGCGGGGGAGCGGTGTCGGTGCACCGCACGGACTGCACCAACGCCGAGGACCTCAAGGGGCGCAGCGAGCGGCTGGTCGACGTCGCGTGGTCGGTCTCGCCGGCGTCGGTCTTCCTGGTGGCGATCCAGGTCGAGGCGCTGGACCGGCACCGGCTGCTGTCCGACGTCACCAAGGTCCTGGCGGACGAGAAGGTCAACATCCTCTCGGCCTCGGTCACCACGTCACGGGACCGGGTCGCGGTGTCCCGCTTCTCCTTCGAGATGGGGGACCCGAAGCACCTCGGGCACGTCCTGCACGCGGTCCGCAACGTCGAGGGCGTGTACGACGTCTACCGGGTCACCTCGGCAGGCTGACCTGTGAGTGGCGATGGTCGCTCC
>NZ_JACBXB010000765.1 GCF_013870575.1 Pseudonocardia pini | reverse complement strand
CTCCGACGCCGCCGCCGTCGAGGCCGCCGTCGCGCGGGTCGCCGAGGAGCTCGGCGGGCCGACCGTGCTGGTCAACAACGCGGGCATCACCCGGGACAACCTGATCTTCAAGATGGCCGAGTCGGACTGGGACGCCGTGATGGGCGTGCACCTCAAGGGCTCGTTCCTGATGACCAAGGCCGCGCAGAAGTACATGGTCGACGCGAAGTTCGGCCGGATCGTGAACCTGTCCTCGACCTCGGCGCTGGGCAACCGCGGTCAGGCGAACTACTCCACCGCGAAGGCGGGCCTGCAGGGCTTCACGAAGACCCTCGCGATCGAGCTGGGCAAGTTCGGCATCACGGCCAACTGCATCGCGCCCGGCTTCATCGCCAGCGACATGACGAAGGCGACCGCCGAGCGGCTCGGCGTGGACTGGGACGACTACCTCGCCGCCCGCGCCAAGGAGATCCCCGTGCAGCGGGCGGGCCAGGTGGAGGACATCGCCAACACCGTGTCCTTCTTCGTCGACGAGCGTGCAGGCTTCGTGTCCGGCCAGGTCATCTACGTCGCGGGCGGCCCGAAGACCTGACCCCTGGGCGTTGTGGAGCCACAACGTACGGATGGCTCCACAACGCGTCCTGGCGGGGTCAGGAGCTGGCGGGGGCGATGCCGATCGCGTACGGCGCCATCGGCTCCTGGCCGTCCACCGGCACCTCCTGGTCGCTCGTGTTCACGACCACCGCGCCGCCGTCCGGGGCGCGGAAGGCGATGAGCGGCGCGGTCTGCGAGGTCCCCAGCTCCATCCCGCCCGCGGCGAGCCGCGGCACGAGCCACTCCCAGGACGCGGTGAGCGGGGTCGGCAGGCCGCCCGAGGCCACGGTCGCGTCCGTCCACAGCGCGGCGTACTCGAGCTCGTGGCCCTGCGGCCCCCAGAGCAGGGCACCCGCGGCGCCGGAGCGGCCGAAGGCGCCGACCGCGGAGAGGGTGGCCGCGGCGCTGGCCTGGCTGTCCGCGGCCGCGGTCTGGCCCTGCGGCACGTCGGGGTAGAACTCGGCCCACCAGATCGGCAGGTCGGTGCGCTGCGCCAGCCACCGGTCGATGTCGGCGAACTTGCGGGCGGCGTCGTCCAGCCTGCCGCTGATGGTGCCCTCGCGGACGGCCGTGCCGCCGTCGACCACGAGGAAGTCCGCGCCCTGGTTGTTGCGGAACCAGTAGTCGAGGGCGTCGAGGACCCGCTGGTCCATGTTGCCCCAGGGGCCGCTGAGCTCGTCGGAGGCGTTGGTGTCGTCCGGGGTCAGGCTGATCATGACCGGGTACGGGCCGCCGACCAGGACGTCGGGCCGGACCGACTTCACCGCCGCGTACACGCGGTTGTAGAGGTCGGTGTACCCCTCGTAGTCCCAGCGGTTCCACTCCGGGTGGAAGAAGCCCTTCAGCTCGTTCCAGACCTGCACCCGCTCGATCTGCGGGTAGCGCTGCACCGCCTGGCCGACGAGGTCGGCGTAGGCCTGGAAGGACGCGGGGTCCGGCGCCTTCTCCAGCTCCGACCAGTCGGTGCGCCCCGCCTGGCCGCCCTTCATCCAGTCCGGCGCGCAGCAGGCCGTGAGCATCGTCCGGGCGCCGGTGTCCTCGACGAGCTTCATGCGCTTGTCCAGGCTCGACCAGTCGTACTCGCCGGGGGCGGGCTCGGGGTTGAGCGTGCCGAAGCCCATCAGATGGACGTTCTGCCAGGTCGCGCTCTTGGCGAGGATGGCCTGGCCGCGGGCGTTGGACTCGGCGGGATCGTGGTCGTCGAGCGTGCTCTGGGTGTGGGTGACGCCCAGCTCCAGCGGCGTGGCCTGGGGCGTCCAGTCCCAGCCCTCGGACAGGTCGATGCCCGCGGCGGTCCGGTCCGGTCCGACGCCCGTGGCGGGGGTGGACGAGCAGCCCGCCAGGAGCACGAGCCCGGCGGCGGTGGCGGCGAGCAGAGGGACGAAGCGGCGGCGCTGAACGAGACGGTGTCGCACGGGCAGAGCTTCTCAGGGGCTCACTGTGGCCCGGCTGAGAGGGGTGATCGTGACGATTCGGTCCATCCGGTCGAGCAGCGCGTGGTCGTGGGTGATCAGCAGCGTGGTCCGGCCTGCGGCGGCGGTGAGCAGGTCGTCGAGGACGGCGTCGCGGGTGTCCGGGTCGAGATGGGCCGTGGGCTCGTCGAGGACCAGCACGGCCGGGTCGGTCAGCAGCGCCCTGGCCAGGGCGAGCCGCTGCCGCATGCCGCCGGAGAGCCGGTGCCCGCGGGTGCCGACCGGCTCGTCGAGCCCGACGTCGAGCCGGACGCGGTCGAGGACGGCCCGCAGCTCGTCGTCGGTCGCCTCGGGGCGGGCCAGCCGGAGGTTCTCCCGGACGGTGCTGTCGAACAGGTGCGGGTCCTGGGGCACACCGCTCACCGCCGCGCGGACGGCGTCGGGGGAGCGGCGCAGCAGGTCGACCTCGCCGAGCCGCACCTCACCGGCGTCGGCGTCCCGGAACCGGAAGAGGACCGCGGCGAGGGTGCTCTTGCCCGCCCCGCTCGGCCCGACGACCGCCACATGCGCCCCCGCGGGCACGTCCAGGTCCAGCCCGTCGAGCGCCACGGTGTCCCCGTAGGTCGCCCGCAGTCCGCGGATCCGCAGGTCGGCG
>NZ_JACBXB010000764.1 GCF_013870575.1 Pseudonocardia pini | reverse complement strand
CGGACCAGCAGCTCGTGTGCCGCCGCGGAGTCCACTACGCCACCTCGACGATCAGCTCGACCTCCACCGGGGCGTCGATCGGCAGCTCCGCGACGCCGACCGCGGACCGGGCGTGCGCCCCGGAGTCCCCGAAGACCTCGGCCAGCAGGTCCGACGCCCCGTTGACCACGCCGGGCTGACCGCCGAACCCGGGCGCGGACGCCACGAACCCGACGACCTTCACCACGCCCTTGACGTTGTCGATGCCGACCAGCGCGTCCACCGCGGCCAGCGCGTTCAGCACACAGATCCGCGCCAGGCCCTTGGCCTCCTCGGCGGTGACCTCCGCGCCGACCTTGCCGGTCTGCGGCAGCTTCCCGTCCACGAACGGCACCTGGCCCGCGGTGAAGACCAGCGAGCCGGAGACCTTGGCCGGGATGTAGGAACCCGCGGGTGCGGACACCGGGGGCAGGGTCAGACCCAGCTCCTTCAGCCGCTCCGAGGGGCTGGTCACGACTGCACCGGCCGTTTGAAGAAGGCGATCAGGTTCTCCGGGGTCGCACCCGGGACGACCGAGACCAGCTCCCAGCCGTCGCGGCCGAAGTTGTCCAGGATCGCCTTGGTGTTGTGGATCAGGAGGGGTGCGTTCAGGTATTCCCACCTGGTAGGGGCCGCCGGGGACGTCATGGGTTCGGACTGTAGCCGGGGGGTAACCGGCCGGCGTGGACCGGAACCCCCAACGTGCGACGAGTGGCCGCCTCCACGCGCTCGGCCGGCCGGACGCTCCGTACGCTGGAGGCGTGACGTCACCCGCTGATCCGTGGGCGGCCCGTCTGCACGTGGTCTCCGGCAAGGGTGGCACCGGCAAGACGACGGTGGCCGCGGCCCTGGCCCTCGCGCTCGCCGCGGGCGGCCGCCGCACCCTCCTCGTGGAGGTGGAGGGCAGGCAGGGCATCGCCCAGGTGTTCGACACCCCGCCGCTGCCCTACGAGGAGCGCCGCATCGCCGTCGCGCCCGGGGGTGGCGAGGTCCGCGCCCTGGCCGTGGACGCCGAGGCCGCGCTGCTCGAGTACTTCGAGATGTTCTACAAGCTCGGCGTCGCGGGCCGGACGCTCAAGAAGATGGGCGCGGTCGAGTTCGCCACCACGCTCGCGCCGGGCCTGCGGGACGTCCTGCTCACCGGCAAGGTCAAGGAGTGCGTGGCGCGTACGGAGGACGGGCGGCCGGTCTACGACGCCGTCGTGCTCGACGCCCCGCCCACCGGCAGGCTCGTCACGTTCCTCGACGTCACCAAGGCCATGGCCGAGCTCGCCCGCACCGGTCCGATCCACAGCCAGGCGGAGGGCGTGGTCGCGCTGCTGCACTCCCCGCGCACCGCCGTGCACCTGGTCACGCTGCTGGAGGACCTGCCCGTCACCGAGACGCTCGACGCGGTCCACCAGCTCGGCGAGGCGAACCTTCCGGTCGGGTCCGTGATCGTCAACCGGGTGCGCGAGCAGTGGCTGCCGGACCGCTCGGTCGCCTCGGCGGCGAACGGCCGGGTGGACGCGGGCCGGATCCGCTCCGGGCTGCTCACGGCCGGGCTCGACCTCGCGCCGGAGGTGCTCGACGGGCTGGTGGCCGAGACCGTCGAGCACGCCGTGCGGGTGGCGGCGGAGACCGCGGCGGGGGAGCGCCTGGCCGCCGAGATCGACGGCCCGCGCCTCGAGCTGCCCCAGCTGCTCGACGGCGTGGACCTCGGTGGGCTCTACGAGCTCGCCGGACATCTGACCGACCAAGGGGTCCGACCGTGAGCACCATGAACGTGGACGCCCTGATCGACGACCCGACGACCCGCACGATCGTCTGCTGCGGCTCCGGCGGGGTCGGCAAGACCACGACGTCGGCCGCGCTCGCCCTGCGCGCCGCCGAGCGCGGCCGCCGCGTGGTGGTGCTGACCATCGACCCGGCCAAGCGGCTGGCCCAGGCCCTGGGCCTCGACCAGCTCTCCAACGAGCCGGGCGCCGTTCCCCTGGACCACGCGAAGCTCGACGCGATGATGCTCGACATGCGCCGCACCTTCGACGAGATGGTGTACACGCACTCGACCCCGGAACGGGCCGACAAGATCATCGCCAACCCCTTCTACCAGACGATCTCCAGCTCGTTCTCCGGCACGCAGGAGTACATGGCGATGGAGAAGCTGGGGCAGCTGCACGCCCGCGGCGAGTGGGACCTGATCGTGGTCGACACCCCGCCGTCGCGCTCGGCGCTGGACTTCCTCGACGCCCCGCAGCGCATGTCCACGTTCCTGGACGGCCGGATGATCCGGCTGCTCAGCTCGCCCGCGCGGGCGGGCGGGAAGGGGCTGCGCAAGCTCGTCGGGGCGGGGTTCGGGCTGTTCGCCAAGGGTGTCTCGACGATCATCGGCGGCCAGTTGCTCACCGATGCGTCGGCCTTCGTCTCGGCTTTCGACACCATGTTCGGCGGGTTCCGCGAGCGGGCCACCAGGACCTACGAGCTGCTGCGGTCGCCGGGGACGGCGTTCCTCGTCGTCGCGGCCCCGGAGCCCGACGCCCTGCGCGAGGCCGCCTACTTCGTCGACCGGCTGGCGGGCGAGGGGATGCCGCTGGCGGGGCTGGTGCTCAACCGCACCCATCCCGTGCTCGCCCCGCTGTCCGC
>NZ_JACBXB010000763.1 GCF_013870575.1 Pseudonocardia pini | reverse complement strand
CCGCCGCGCCTCGTAGAGCCCCGCGGGGTGGTGGTCGCCTGCCCCGCCCAGCGATCCGGCCGCGACGCACGACCGCTAGGTCCTCGAGCAGTACCAGGATCATCAGAGGTGACCTATCGGCGCTGTATACGGCCCGCGGTGGGTAGGAGCCGGTGATCGTGGGGTCACGCCTGCCCTGCGCCGCGATCACCATGGCGGCGTGCACTCGGCCGGTGATCATGGCCGCCGATGACGGGCCGCTCGCCTGCCGTGGCTCTGCACCATGATCGCTGCTTGGGCACGCTGAGCCGCGATGATCGCGGTTCTGCGTGCCCGACCGGTGATCTTGGCTGGGACGCGCGGGCTGTGAGTCGGGTGGGGGCGAGCTGGCCTGGTTGAGGTGGGGCCGCGCCGCGTCGCTTCCCGGAGCGATCCCGCCATGATCGCTGCTTGGGTACGCGGCGCCGCGGTGATCGCGGTTCTGCGCGCCCGATCGGTGATCTTGGCTGGGACGCGCAGGCTGCGAGTCGGGCGGCCGGGTGAGGTCGAGTCGGCCTGGTTGAGGTGGGCCATTCCGTGTCGGCCTCTGAAGCAGCCCGCCATGATCGTTGCTTGGGCACGCTCCGCCGCGGTGATCGCGGTTTCGCGTGTCGAGCCGGTGATCTTGGCCGGGATGCGCTGCGTGGAGTCGGGCCGGGTGGGGTTGAGTCGGTCTGGTTGAGGTGGGGCCGTGCCGCGTCGGCTTCTAAGCAAGCCACCATGATCGTTGCTTGGGCGCACTCTGCCGCGCTGATCGCGGTTCTGCGCGCCCGATCGGTGATCTTGGCTGGCACGCGCAGGCTGCGAGTCGGGCGGCCGGGTGAGGTCGAGGCGGCCTGGTTGAGGTGGGCCATTCCGTGTCGGCCTCTGAAGCAGCCCGCCATGATCGTTGCTTGGGCACGCTCCGCCGCGGTGATCGCGGTTTCGCGTGCCGAGCCGGTGATCTTGGCCGGGATGCGCCGCGTGGAGTCGGGCCGGGTGGGGTTGAGTCGGCCTGGTTGAGGTGGGGCCGTGCCACGTCGGCTTCTAAGCAAGCCACCATGATCGTTGCTTGGGCACGCTCTGCCGCGGTGATCGCGGTTTCGCGTGCCCAGCCGGTGATCTTGGCTGGGACGCGCCGCCCTGTGAGTCGGGCCGGGTGGGGTTGAGTCGGCCTGGTTGAGGCGGGCCGTGCCGCGCCGCCTCCTGAGGCTGCACCATGATCGCTGCTTGGGCACACCGCGCTGCGGGAATCGCGGTCCTGCGTGCCTGACCGGTGATCGTGGCCGGGACGCGCGGCTGTGAGTCGGGCGGGTCGAGTCGGCCTGGCTCGGGCAGGCCCTGCTGAGGGGGCGGGGCCGAAGGAGTCGGGGCGGCTCAGGCACCGGACCCGTGGGTCAGCCGCTGACGGCCATCAGATCAGCACAGGTGACCCCTCGACGCCGTATGCGGCCGCGATGGGTCGGGGATCGACGATCAAGGGTGGGCCGGCCACCGATTCCTAGGCCGCTCCGCGAACGGCCTCGGCGATCGGGCCCAGCAGGTCAAGGGGGTCGTCGGCCGTGGGTTCCTGGCGTTCCCACCGCTCCCCGCCGACGGTGGGGAGGAAGAGGGTCCAGCGGCCGTCGGGGTCGGCGCAGAGGCGGGCGAGGGGGGTCGAGGACCACACCGCGCCCAGCTCGGGGAACGCGGGCGGGCGGCGGTCCAGGATGGTCAGGGTGTCGCCGACGGAGGTGAAGGCGATACGCCGCCGCTCCCGGTCCTCGTCGGGCAGACAGTCCGCGCACCAATCGGTCACACGGGCACGGATCTCCTCGGCCACGGCCATACCCGGGGATGATGGCGGGCCCGCTCGCCCGAGGAAAGGGATGCAGCCGAGCTGTAACGTCCCGGGTCATGGGAGAACACGAGGTGAGCCGCTTCGGGCACGTCGAGCTCGCGGACATGCCCGCCGACCTTCGGGAGCGGATCGGCGCCGTCGCGGAGAAGTCCGGGTTCGTGCCGAACGTGTTCCTCGCGCTCGCACGACGGCCCCGCGAGCTGCGGGCCTTCCTCGACTACCACGACGCGCTGATGGACTCGAACGACGGACTGAGCAAGGCCGAGCGCGAGCTGGTCGTGGTCGCGACCTCCGGGGCCAACCACTGCACCTACTGCGTGGTCGCGCACGGGGCGATCCTGCGCGTGCGCACCAAGGACGCCCAGATCGCCGACCGCGTCGCCACCAACCCCTACGGCGTGGAGCTGAGCCCGCGCGAGCGCGCCATCGTGGACCTCGCCCTGCTGGTCGCCACGGAGTCCTCCGCGCTGACCGAGGCCGAGCTCGACGACGCCCGCGCCGCAGGCCTCACCGAGGACGAGATCTGGGACGTCGGCGCGATCACCGCGCTCTTCGCCCTCTCCAACCGCATGGCCCACCTGACCGACCTCCAGCCCAACCCGGAGTTCTTCCTGATGGGCCGCCTCCCCCGCTGAGTCGCTCACAGGTCACTCGCAGCCGACGCCGTCCTTGTCGGCGTCGAGCCCGTAGATGTCGTCGCCGGTCACCCGGACCGGTCCGTCCACGTAGGACGGACCGTTGCCCTTCCCGCCCTCGCAGTCCACGTCGGAGTCGATCGGCACGCAGCCCGAGTAGTTGGGGTCGCAGCC
>NZ_JACBXB010000762.1 GCF_013870575.1 Pseudonocardia pini | reverse complement strand
CGGACCAGCTCCGCGCGGCGGGCCGGGAGATCTCCGCGCTGCTGGGGACGATCCGATGAGCGCGCGATGAGCACGGAGCGGGTCGTCGCGGCGATCGACCAGGGGACGACGTCCACGCGCTGCCTGCTGTTCTCGCGGACCGGCCGGATGCTCGCCGTCGCCCAACGGGAGCACCGCCAGCACTATCCCGAGCCCGGCCGGGTGGAGCACGACGCCGAGGAGATCTGGCGCAACGTCGCGCGCGTGGTGCCGGAGGCGCTGAAGCGGGCGGGGCTGGGGCCGGAGAACATGGTCGCGCTGGGGATCGCGAACCAGCGCGAGACGACGGTGATCTGGAACCGGCACACCGGCGTCCCGCTGGCCAGGGCGATCACCTGGCAGGACACCCGCACCGGGCCGATCGTCGCCGACCTGGTGGCCGACGGGCTGGCCTCGTCGTTCGACGCCACCAGCGGGTTCGTACCCGCGACCTACTTCGCCGGGCCGCGGCTGCGGTGGCTGCTCGACCACGTCCCCGGCGCCCGGGAGGGGGCCGAGGCGGGGGACGTGCTGTTCGGGACCATGGAGTCCTGGCTGATCTGGCGGCTCACCGGCGGCCCGCGCGGCGGGGTGCACGTCACGGACGTCACGAACGCCAGCCGGACGATGCTGATGGACCTGCGGACCCTGCGGTGGTCGCCGAAGCTGATGGCCGCGCTGCGGGTGCCGGAGCGGATGCTGCCGGAGATCAGGTCCAACGCCGAGGTCTACGGCGTGTGCACCGAGGTGCTGCCCGGCGTGCCGGTCGCGGGCGCGCTGGGGGACCAGCAGGCCGCGCTCGTGGGGCAGACCTGCTTCGCGCCCGGTGAGGTCAAGTGCACCTACGGCACGGGGGCCTTCCTGCTCAAGAACACCGGGTCGCGGATCGCGGGCTCGGCGCAGGGGCTGATCCCGACCGTCGGGTACCTCGTCGGGAAGGAGCCGGTCTACGCGCTCGAGGGGTCGATCGCGATGACCGGCTCGCTGGTGCAGTGGTTCCGGGACTCGCTCGGCATGATCGGCACCGCGGCGCAGATCGAGACGCTCGCGATGACCGTGCCGGACAACGGCGGCTGCTACGTCGTGCCCGCCTTCTCCGGGCTCTACGCACCGCACTGGCAGCCCGGTGCCCGCGGCGTCATCGTGGGTCTGACCAGCTACATCACCCGCGGGCACCTCGCGCGGGCGGTGCTGGAGGCCACGGCGTGGCAGACCCGCGAGGTGGTCGACGCGATGAACGCCGAGTCCGGCATCCCCGTCACCCGGCTCAAGGTCGACGGCGGCATGACGGCCGACCACCTGCTCATGCAGTCCGTGGCCGACGTGCTCGACGTCCCGGTCGAGCGGCCCCTCGGCTCCGAGGCGGTCTGCCTCGGGGCGGCGTACGTCGCGGGGCTGGCGGTCGGGCACTGGTCGGAGCTGGAGGTGCTGCGCGCCAACTGGCACCGGGCCGCGATGTGGACCCCGGACATGGCCGCCGCGGTGCGGGAGCGGGAGCGGGAGAACTGGGGCCGCGCGGTGTCCCGCAGCTACGACTGGGTCCGGTGAGCCCGGCCCGCAGGGCGTTCGTGCATTCGGGGACCGAACGTTGACGGACCCGCCGGCCGGGGTGACGGTGGGGGAGCGGGCAACGGGGCCCGCGACGAACCGGGAGGTACCCCCCATGGCGGGTCGGGTCGAGGGCAAGGTCGCTCTGGTCACCGGAGCGGCGCGCGGACAGGGGCGCAGCCACGCGCTCCGGTTGGCGCAGGAGGGCGCGGACATCATCGCGGTCGACGTCTGCGCGGACGTCGACTCGGTGCCCTACGGCGGGGCGACCGAGGCGGACCTGGCCGAGACCGCGAAGCAGATCGAGGACCTGGACCGCCGGGTGGTCAGCCGGGTCGCGGACGTCCGGGACCTCGCCGCGCTGCAGGAGGCCGTCTCGGCGGGCGTGTCCGAGCTCGGCCGGATCGACATCCTGGCGGCCAACGCCGGCATCGCCTCGTTCGCCCCCGCCTGGGAGCTGGACGAGGACACCTGGCAGACCATGATCGACGTCAACCTCACCGGGGTCTGGAAGTCCACCAAGGCCGTGATCCCGTACATGCTGGAGCAGAACTCGGGCTCGATCGTGCTCACCAGCTCGACGGCGGGGCTCGTCGCGTTCGCCAACCTCGCGCACTACACGGCGGCGAAGCACGGCGTGGTCGGGCTGATGCGCACGCTCGCCGTCGAGCTGGCCCCGCACGGGGTCCGCTGCAACTCCGTGCACCCCACCACGGTCAACACGCCCATGATCCACAACGAGGCGATGTACTCGCTGTTCCTCGGCGACTCGGCCGCCCCGACCAGGGACAACGCCACCCCGGCCTTCCAGACGCTCAACGGCCTCCCCATCCCGTGGGTGGAGCCGGTCGACATCAGCAACGCGGTGCTCTACCTCGCCTCCGAGGAGGCCCGGTACGTCACGGGCACCACGCAGATCATCGACGCGGGCGGGCTCGCGCCGTACAAGGCCCCGCACCTCTGACCCCGACCCGAGCGAACGGCACTCTCGCTCAGTAGGTGTGAGCGAGGGTGCCGTTCGCTCATCGTGGGGTGAGCGCGGCGACGAGGGCGGGGTCGGGCGCGGCGGGGTCGAGGTCTGCGA
>NZ_JACBXB010000761.1 GCF_013870575.1 Pseudonocardia pini | reverse complement strand
CTGGCTCGGTCAGTGTGACCACAAGCACGGCGTCGGCGCGGGCGCGGTCGGCCAGCGGGATCAGCGGGTCGGGGCCCTCGTCCGCGGCGGAGGAGGTGCAGGCGGCCAGCGCGGGCATCGCGGGCAGTGCGACGCCGAGCCCCAGGACCGCGAGCGCCCGCCGCCTGCCGATCGGGGACGCGAGGACACGGACGGGGGACACGGACCTGCATCCTGCCGGCTGCCGTCCGGGCGTCCGCCCGACGGGTCCGGCGGTCCGGCCGGGTGCCCGCGATAGGCTGGACGGCCGTCCGACCCACCGGTCGTGACGCCCAGTCCGTGAGGAGCCCCATGCCCACCGGAGTCCCCGAGCAGCTCGCAGGTTCGCTGCGCGGCGTGCTCGAGCCCGTCGTCGCCGAGGCGGGCTTCGAGCTCGACGACGTGGAGGTCCGGGCCGCCGGGCGCACGCACACGGTGAAGGTCGTGGTCGACGTGCCGGAGGAGGGCGACCGCACCGGCGTGCCGCTCGACGCGATCGCGCGGCTGTCCCGGTCCGCCGCGGCCGAGCTGGACAGCCACGAGCACCTGTTCCCGGGGTCGTACACGCTGGAGGTGACCTCACCGGGCGTCGACCGCCCGCTGACCCGCCCGGCGCACTGGCGCCGCGCGCACCTCCGGCTCGTGAAGGCCACACTGGAGGCGGGCGGCACGGTCGAGGTCCGGGTCGGCGACGCCGGGCCGGAGTCGGTCACGGTGGTCGACGCGGGCGTGAAGCGGCCGGAGGCCCGCGAGCTGAGGTACGCGGACGTGAAACGCGCCGTGGTGCAGGTGGAGTTCAAGGCCCCGCCCCCGGCGGAGGTGCAGGCGCTGGGCGCCGAGGACGGAGAGGGTGGGGAGTCCGAGTGAACGTCGACATCGCCGCGTTGCGAGCGATCGAGCGGGAGAAGGAGATCCCGTTCGACACCGTGATCGAGGCCATCGAGACCGCGCTGCTGACCGCCTACAAGCACACGGACGGGCACCAGTCGAACGCCCGCATCGACATCGACCGCAAGTCCGGCCTGGTCCGGGTGATGGCGCGTGAGGTCGACGCGGAGGGCGTGGCGGGCCCGGAGTGGGACGACACCCCCGAGGGCTTCGGCCGGATCGCCGCCACCACCGCGCGGCAGGTCATCGTGCAGCGGCTGCGAGACGCCGAGCACGAGCGCACCTACGGCGAGTTCTCGACCCAGGAGGGCGAGATCGTCTCCGGGGTCGTCCAGCGGGACGCCCGGGCCAACGCGCGCGGGGTCGTGGTGGTGTCGCTCGGCCAGATCGAGGGCGTGCTGCCGCAGACCGAGCAGGTCCCCGGCGAGTCCTACGCCCACGGCGAGCGCATCCGCTGCTACGTCGTCGGCGTGACCCGGGGAATGCGCGGGACGCAGATCATGTTGTCCCGCACACACCCCAACCTGGTGCGCAAGCTCTTCGCCCTGGAGGTCCCCGAGCTCGTCGACGGGTCGGTGGAGATCGTCGCCGTCGCGCGCGAGGCCGGGCACCGCTCGAAGATCGCGGTGCGCTCCACGGTGTCGGGGGTGAACCCGAAGGGCGCGTGCATCGGCCCGATGGGCCAGCGGGTGCGCAACGTCATGAGCGAGCTGCACGACGAGAAGATCGACATCATCGACTGGTCGGCCGATCCCGCGACGTTCGTGGGCAACGCCCTGTCCCCGTCGAAGGTGGTGTCGGTCACGGTCGTCGACGCGAAGACCCGCACCGCGCGCGTCGTGGTGCCGGACTTCCAGCTGTCGCTCGCGATCGGCAAGGAGGGCCAGAACGCCCGCCTCGCGGCCCGGCTGACCGGCTGGCGGATCGACATCCGTAGCGACGCCGACCCCCGGACCCTCGCCGAGGAGGACGGGGCCGACGACCGCCGCGACACCGACCCGGTCGCGGCGAAGATCACGGGCCGCTCGGGGACGGAGTCGGTCGGCTGAAGGCGGACGCGCTACACTCGTCCTCGGCCCGCAACCGGAAGGGACCCGTTCGCACCTGCGTCGGGTGTCGTGCCCGGGAGCAGGCCACCGGTCTGTTGCGCGTCGTCGCGGTGGACGGGGCCTCGGTCCCGGATCCGCGTGGACGCCTCCCCGGTCGGGGTGCCTGGCTGCATCCCCGTCCGGAGTGTCTCGACCGGGCCGAGCGTCGGTCGGCGTTCCCACGGGCACTGCGTGTCCCGGGTCCGCTGGATCTCGGTAAGGTCCGTTCGTACCTCGCCGCTTACGGTGAGGCGCAACAGGAGGGGGTCGGGACAGTCCCGGCCCCGTCATTCACGGAAGACAAGGTCGACCCGTCATGAGCCAGTCGTGAAGATCGCACCATGAACGTGCATCGACTCTAGGTTCGAGGTCGAGCGGACACCTGCCGCCCGGCCTCTCGTCGAAGACAGAGGAGAGCAGTGGCAGGCAAGGCCCGCGTGCACGAGCTCGCGAAAGAGCTCGGCATTTCCAGTAAGCAGGTCCTGAGCAAGCTCCAGGACCTCGGGGAGTACGTGAAGTCCCCTTCCTCCACCGTCGAGGCCCCGGTCGCGCGCAAGCTGCGTGACTCGATGGCAGGCAACGGTGGTGGACCTCGTCGGGGTGTCCCCGGCAGCGGCAGCCGTCCGCGTCCCGGTCAGCCCGGTGCCCCCCCGTCCACACCT
>NZ_JACBXB010000760.1 GCF_013870575.1 Pseudonocardia pini | reverse complement strand
GCGGGCACCCGCTCCACCCTCGGCGTGCTGGAGCTGCCCCGGGTCGGCGGGGACGTGCTCCCGGCTCCCGGCACCTGGACCATCGACCCGCACCACTCGTCGATCCAGGCCACCGCCCTGCACCTCGGCATGAGCCGGATCCACGGGCGGCTGCGGGCCTTCTCCGGGCGCATCCAGGTGGCCGACCCGCTGGAGAACAGCTCGGTCGAGGTCGTGATCGACCCCAAGGCCGTCGACTCCGACGACACGGACCGGGACGCGCACCTGCGTTCGCCGGACTTCCTCGACGTCGAGGTCCACCCCGAGATCACCTACAAGTCCGACGGGCTGACCCGGGTCGACACCCGGCACTGGCGGGTCGACGGGGTGCTCACCCTCAAGGGTGTGAGCGCACCGGTGACCCTGGACGTCCACTACCGCGGCACCGGCCCCGATCTCTGGGGCGGCACCCGCGCGGCGTTCGAGGCGTCCACGGAGATCAGCCGGGACGACTTCGCGATCTCCTGGAACCAGAGTGTCCTGGCGGGCGTGCTGGCCGTGGGCCGGACCCTGCGGATCGACATCGACATCCAGGCCGTCCTGAGTTCCTGAGCCCACCCCGCCCGCCGAGATGAACCTCAGTGCTGTTCGATCATGCTCCGGACGACACCGAGGTTCATCTCGGCAGCAGCCACAGTCAGAACAGGGTCGGGGTGAGGACGCCCTCGTGAGCGAGCAGCCACTCCTTCGTGGCGCGGCCGCCGCCGAACCCGCCGAGGCCGTCCGCGGCCGTGACGCGGTGGCAGGGCACCACGACCGGGATGGGGTTGGAGCCCATGATCGACCCGACGCCCCGAGCCGCCGTGTAGCCGTGGCCCTCGTAGGCCCCGCTCGCGGCGGCCAGCTCCGCGTAGGTCGTGGTCCCGCCGAAGGGGACGCCCCGGAACAAGGTCTGCAGCACGGTCCGCTGGGTGCCGTGGGTGAGCCGCCAGTCCAGCGTCAGGTCGAAGACCCGCCGCTCGCCCGCGAAGTACTCGGCGAGCTGCCGGACCGCCGGGCTCGGCTCCTCCACCGGCTCCAGGTCCAGCCGCTCCGCCACCGCGACCGCCCGCTCGGGGTGGGCGCCGAACGCGACGAGGCACAGCCCGACCTCCGTGGCCCCGACGGTCAGCGGCCCGATCGGGGCCGACACCACGGCCCAGCTCAACGCGCTCACAGCTCGCTCGCCAGCGGGACCTCCGTGATGGCCGGGCCGGTCATCCACTCCCGCAGCGCCTTGGTGGCCAGCACGTCGTCCGTGTTGTAGCCGAGCAGGCGCTCGCGCTGCGCCGCGTCCGGCGGGGCGCCGTCCATGCCCACGGCGTCCCGGTACCAGCGCATCGAGTTCTCGCCGCCCGCCTCCGGGTCCCGCCAGGTGAACCCGGCGACCGGGGCGATCTTCTTGAGGCCCTTGCCCTGCGCACACAGGAACCACTCGTTGACCACGGCGAACAGGTCCACCCACGAGTCGGCCTCGATGAACTCCCGCACCTCCGCGATCGGCGGGACGCCGGGCATCCCGGCGAACCGCTGTGCCGAGGCGAGCAGCCACCGGTTCTCCGCCTGCTCGTTGTAGCAGTACGCGGCGAAGGTGCGGCCGCTCGCCGCCGCGGCCGCGCGGACACCCGAGAGCCAGGTCCAGAACTCGCCGAAGGAGCGGCCCTCGTCCGGCGTGGGCACCGGCTCCCAGGTGGCGAAGGCCCGGTATCCCTCCGGCTCGTCCCCCGGGAGCGCCCCGCCGGGGTACGACAGCTGGGCGCCCCAGAGGTACGCGCCGGACTCGCCGAAGCTCTCCATGTCGACGTCCACCTCGACCGCCGCCCGCAGCACCGGCACCTGCTCCACCCGGCGGACCACGGCGAGGCCGCGCCGCCAGCCCCGGGCGAGGACCACGGCGTCGGCGAACGGCATGCCCGGCACCGGGGCGGGCTCGCGCGCGGGGTCCAGGGCCGCCAGCTCGTCCACCGTGGTGACGCCGAGCTCCCGCAGCGCCGTGGCCGTGTCCCCCCGCACGACGAGGCTGACGTCCCGCCGCGCGGCCAGCGCCTGTTCGCAGGTGGGCCACCAGGGGCACCGCCTGCACTCCAGGATCCGCGACGGCTGCGCCAGCGGCTCGGCCCCGGTGGCCGCGGCCTGCGCGACGGCGGCCCGGTCGGTGAACCGCGCGTCGTACTCCTCGAGGGTGGTGCGCTCCCCCGGCCAGTGCCCGGCCCGCAGGTCGTGCCACACCACGACGTCCGCATCCAGCCCGACGACCCCGCCGAGCTCCTGGTCCTCGGGCGCCCAGCCCGCGGACTGCAGCATGCGCACCAGGTGCGCCAGCCGCAGCAGGTCCCGCGGCTGCGAGCGGACCTTGCGCTCCTCGTCCGGCTGGGCCAGGACGGGGAACGGGGTGCTGAGCGGCACGGTGACCGCGCCGGTGCCGGGATCGGTGATGCGGTGCCGCACCACGATCACCGGCAGGTACCCGCCCGACACCCGGACCAGCAGCTCCGCCGACCCGCGACGCCCCTCGGGATCCAACGGCAGCACCGCGTTCCCGATCACTCCCGCGCCCGCCGCGACCAGCTCGCCGGTGAGCGCGGCCCGCTCCCACAAGCCAGCCGCCTGCAACTTACCCGCGAGTAGCTCGCGCGAA
>NZ_JACBXB010000759.1 GCF_013870575.1 Pseudonocardia pini | reverse complement strand
CGACGCTCCCGCTCGGAGAGCCCGCCCCAGATGCCGAACCGCTCGTCCTGCGCCAAGGCGTACTCCAGGCACTCCGCACGGACCTCACAGCCCGAGCAGATGCGCTTGGCCTCGCGCGTGGAGCCGCCCTTCTCGGGGAAGAACGCCTCCGGATCCGTCTGCGCGCACAGTGCGCGCTCCTGCCAGCCCTCGTCGCCCTCTTCCGAGGGATCGACCAGGGTGTCGATCAGACGCAGCCCTTCCTGTGGACCGACGTCGATCGGTTCGGGACCCTCCACTGGGATCCCGATCGTGCCCGTCCCCACGACAGACACGGTGTCCGTGAAAACGTCCACTCGCCCACCTCCCCGCGCCCCGGCGAATGACACCGACGTAAGTACAGCGGTGAAAGCCCCCTTCACGCAACCCGGGGCTGCCGACCGGGTGACGCTGTCCACCCCTTCGGTCCCCCGTTCGGCACAATGGGTCAAGTGCGCTCCGTACCGACCCGAATAAGCCCGTGGTTCCTGCTCCTCGTGGCGGTGACCGTCGTCGGCGCGGTGCTGTGCGCGGTGGGCACCCAGCAGGCGATCCAGGGCTCGTTCGTCCTGCTCACGACGGGTGTCGTGCTGCTCGTGCTGGGCGGCTGGTGCGTCTCGCTGTGCCTGCACGAATGGGGTCACGCGTACTCGGCGCACCGCGGCGGGGACGACGGCGTCGAGAACCGCGGGTACCTCTCGCTGGACATCCGCCGCTACGCGAACGTCGGGCTGTCCTTCGTGCTGCCCGTGGTGTTCCTGCTGCTCGGGGGCATCCCGCTGCCCGGCGGGGCCGTCTGGATCAACCAGTGGGCGCTGCGCTCGAAGCGGATCCGCTCCTTCGTGTCCTTCGCCGGACCGGCGATGAACCTGGTCATCGGGGTGCTGCTGAGCCTCGCCGTGATCTTCCTCCCGGTGAACGAGGGGCTCGCGATCGGGCTCAGCTGTCTGGCCCTGATCCAGATCCTGGCCTTCGTGCTGAACATCCTCCCGGTGCCCGGGCTGGACGGGTACGGCGTGATCGAGCCCTACCTGTCACCGCAGGCCCAGCAGCTCGGGGCGAAGGTCCGGCCGTGGGCGCCGCTGGTGCTGTTCGTGCTGGTCATCGGCGTGCCCGGCGTCTCACAGGCGCTGTTCGGGGTGGGCCAGTTCCTGTTCGCGCTGATCGGCGGGGACGCGCAGTACGCGGCCGCCGGCTACTCCCTGCTGCTGTTCTGGCGATGAACCGGAGCTGACTCCTCCGACGGAGTAACCGTTGCGCCGGACGGGGGATACGGCCGTCCAGCGCCTCAGCGCGCCATCTCGACCATCGTCGGAACGGTGTCACAGTCCGGCGGGAGGGCGTCGAGCGGCCACCAGGCGAGGTCCGCGGACTCGTCGCTGATCACCGGGACCGCGCCGGCGGGCGCCCGCACGAGGAACCGGACGTCCAGGTGCCGGGTCGGCAGCCCGAGCGAGCACGTGACCGGATGGACGTCGATGTGTAGCGGGTGCTCGGCGATCTCGAGCCCCGCGATCCCGGACTCCTCGGTCGCCTCGCGCAGCGCCGCCGCCCGCAGCGAGGGATCCCCGGGCTCGCAGTGCCCGCCCAGCTGCACCCAGCGGTGGAAGCGCGCGTGCAGGGTCAGGAGCACGTTCTCCCCCGGCGCGTCGAGCACCAGGGCCGAGGCGGTGAGGTGCCCGGGCTCGCACTCGCGCAGGCACGCGTCGTCGGGGCGGGCGAGACAGAAGGAGATCAGGGCCTGCTGGAGCGCGGCCTGCGCCGCATCGGGCGGAGCCCAGGCCCGCAGCTCCTCGACCGCTGTCGGGGGCTTCACCATGCGGACGCTCCTTCGGTGGGTCGGTGGCGGTGGTCGGCGGCGTCGGCTCAAGATCGCACGTTTCGTGCACTCAGCGCGGCAAGATCACGGACTGGGTGCTGTGAGCGCGGCCGACACAGCGCTGAGAGCACACAACCAGCGATCATGACGGGCAGCCGGCTCAAGATCGCACGTTTCGTGCACTCAGCGCGGCTCCATCCCCGGCTACCTGCACCGGACCCGGGCGACACCGCACCCCCAGCACACAACCCGCGATCATCACGGGCGCCGCTTCAAGATCGCACGTTTCGTGCACTCAGCGCGGCAAGATCACGGACTGAGTGCTGTGAGCGCGGCCGACACAGCACTCAGAGCACACAACCAGCGATCATGACGGACAGCCGGCTCAAGATCGCACGTTTCGTGCACACAGCGCGGCACGATCCCCGGCTGCACGCACGATAGCGACGGCCAAGACCCCGGTGCACCTCCGCACTCGGGATCCACTCACAGCTCGATCAGACCCTCGGCGGGGTCTTTCGGCTGGCGAGGGGTCAGCGGCTCCTCCGGAGTGCCGACGGCGATCGCGCCGAGGGGCTGCCAGCCCTCGGCCAGGTCCAGCGCCGCCCGCACCGTGTCCGCGGCGAAGAGCGTGGACCCCACCCAGCAGGACGCCAGGCCCTCCGCGGCCAGCGCGACCAGCAGCGACTGCACCGCTGCACCGCCTGCGACCGTGAACATGTCCCGTTCCGCGGCGTTGCGCTCGCCGTCCGGGTACTCGTGGAGCCCGTCGTCGGTGCGGAAGGCCAGCACCGCGGAGAGCACGGCGATCGGGTCGGCTTCCGCAG
>NZ_JACBXB010000075.1 GCF_013870575.1 Pseudonocardia pini | reverse complement strand
TTGTCCGACACCGGGACGATCTCCAGCGTGCGCACCAGGTCCGACGACGGCTGCGGGACGCCCGCGAACCCGACCTGCAGGACCTGCGCCACTCGCTCGACCCGGCCGCGTTGGCGCAGCTCCAGGACCTGGCAGGGTTGCGATGACCGCGGACGACCTGGTCATCGTGCTGGTCGCGGGTCTGACCGCGACCGCCTGCGGGCTGCTGGGCCCGTTCCTCGTGCTGCGGCGCATGGCCCTGTTGTCCGACGCCGTCAGCCACGCCGTGCTGCCCGGGATCGTGGCCGTGTGGCTGATCGGCGAGACCCGCGCACCCGTCCCGGTCGTCGCCGGGGCCGCGGCCTTCGCGGTGCTCTGCGTCCTGGGGATCGACGCCGTCCGGGCCACCGGGCTGGTCGCGAGCGACGCCGCCATCGCCCTCGTCTTCCCCGCGCTGTTCTCCCTCGGCGTGCTCGGGATCACCCGGTACGCCTCGGACATCCACCTCGACCTGGACTCGACCATCTACGGCGAGATCGCGTTCACGCCCTTCGACACGGTGACGATCGGCGGTATGGCGTTCGCCCGGTCCGGCGTGGTGCTGGCGTGCGTCGCGGTGCTCAACCTCGTGCTGGTCACCGCGCTGTGGAAGGAGCTGCGGGCCACCACGTTCGACCCACAGTTCAGCCGGGTCACCGGCCTGCGGCCGCGGCTGTTGTCCCGGCTGCTGCTGATCGCCGTGGCCGTGACCGCGGTGTCGGCCTTCGAGGCGGTCGGCGCGATCCTCGTGGTGACCATGCTGATCGTGCCCGCGGCCACCGCCTACCTGCTCACCCAGCGGCTGGGCGCGATGGTGTTGGTCGCCGTGGCCGTCGGGTGGGTGGGGGCGATCGTGGGGCACGTGGCCGCCCTGACCTTCGACACCTCCATCGCGGGGGCGATGGGGCTGGTCTGCGCGGTCTGTTTCGTGCTCGCGCTCGGGATCCGGGCCCTCCGCCGGGCGTGATGCTCCCCGATCCCTTCCCCGACGCCGACTTCCCGGCGGCGCCGTACCCGGGCGCCGTCCCGGAGCACTCGTTCGTCCACGTCCCGGGCGGCGGGCACGCGGTGACCGGCGACCCCGCCGAGCTGCTCGCGCAGCTCGGCGCCACGCCGATGGCGGGGCGTGTCCCGATCCTCACCTACGGCTCCAACCGCAATCCGGCGAAGATCGGCTGGCTGCGCTCCGAGCTGGGGCTCACCGGTGCCGTCGTGGTCCTTCGCTGCACCACCCGGGAGGTCGCGGCGGTGTGGGCGGCGGGCCTGCGGGTGGTCGACGACCAGCGCCCCGCCGTGCTCGCCGCCGCGCCCGGTGTCGTCGAGGAGCACTCGGTCTGGTTCGCCACACCCGAGCAGGTCGCCGTGCTCGACCGCTGCGAGGGACGGTCGGTGGGCCGCTACCGGCTCGCGCGCCTGCCCGGCGTCGAGGTCCGGCTGTCCGCCGACGTGCTGCTCGACTCCCCCTTCGCCTACCTCGGCGCCGCGGCGGTCCGCCGCCCACTGCTGGTCGACGGCGCCCCCGTCCGCTGCAGCGAGGTCCCGCAGGACGCGGCGCGCGGCCTGAGCGGGGTCCCGGCCGACTCCGACGGGCTGGCCGCGACCACCGTCGACGGGCCGCCGAACCCGGACTCGTGGCCCGCCCGGCTGTTCGTCTACGGCACCCTGCAGCCCGACGGACGGGCCTGGCACCTGCTCGCACCGCTGGTCGAGCAGGTGCGGCCGACCGTGGGCCGGGGCCGCCTGTTCGACACCGGCCTCGGGTTCCCCGCCCTGCTGCCGGGCGACGGGAACGTCCCCGGCCACGTCGTCACGCTGCGGGACCCGGCCGCCGCGTTCGCAGAGCTGGACCGCTACGAGGGCCCGGAGTACGCCCGCAGGCGGGTCCTCGTGGAAGGACGTGCGTATTGGACGTACGTATGGATTCAGAGGACCAAGGGCTTCCGCAGCATCGCCCGCTGGTGACCGGCGCCCAGGATCGCACGTTTCGTGCTCTCAGCGCGGCTTGATCGCAGTCTGCGTGCTCTCAGCGCGGTCCGGACAGCACTGGGAGCACGAAACGTGCGCTCTCACCCTCCTCGGGAAACCGCTCGCCACAACCCGCTCCACCCGCCACACTCGCCGTCCGTGAGCCTCACCGTGCGCCGCGCCACCGATGCCGACTTCGACGCCCTGATCGCCCAGGACCAGCGCGGCTTCGGCACCACCCACACCCCGGCCTGGACCGCGGCCATGCGGCGGCTGCTGGACATGGATCGCTTCCTCTTCGCGGAGGTCCACGGCGAGCTCGTCGGCGTCACGGGCGCAGTGCCGTTCCCGATGGGTGTCCCCGGCGGGCAGGTGGACGTCGAGGGCGTGACCTGGGTGTCCGTGCTGCCCACGCACCGCCGCCGCGGCGTGCTCCGGGCGCTCATGGAGGCGCAGATCCCGGCGATGACCACGTCGGTCGCCGCGCTCACCGCGAGCCAGGGCACCCTCTACGGCCGCTACGGCTACGGCGTCGCCACCGAGACGCGGCGGATCCGCATCGACCGGCGCTTCGCGGCGTTCCGCCCGGAGGCCCCGGACCCCGGCGGCGTCCGGATGATCACGACGGACGAGGCCCGCGCCCATGCGCCCGAGGTCCACGCCCGGTGGGCCGTCGGCACCCCGGGCTCCGTCCTGCGCAGTCCGGTCCTCTGGGGGTACTTCCTCGACGACCACTCCGACGACCGGGACGGCGGCACCGGCCTGTTCCACCTCGCCCACCCGGACGGCTACGCCTCCTACCGGATGCACCACGACCGCAGCACCATGGTCGTGCGGGACCTCTTCGCCGCGACCCGAGGCGCACATCGCACTCTGGCGGGTCCTGCTCACCGGGGACTTCGTCACCCACCTCGAGACCAACTTCTGCCCGTCCGGCGACGCCCTCGCCTTCCTCCTCACCGACCCCACCCTGATCGAGACCACCGGGGTGCACGACGCCGTGTGGATCCGTCTCCTCGACCCGGCCGCGGCCCTGTCCGCCCGCCGGTACGCCGTGGAGCTCGATCTCACCCTGGAGATCCACGATCCCCAGCTAGGGACCTCCCGGGTCCGGCTCGAGGGCGGCCCGGACGGCGCCTCCGCGAAGCCCACCGACGGCCCGCCGGACGTCACCCTCGGCGCCTCGGCCCTGGGCTCGCTCTACCTCGGCGGCCACCGCGCGAGCACCCTCGCCCGCGCCGGGCTGATCGAGGGGACGGGCGTCGCGGCGATGGACGCCGCCTTCGTCGCCGACCGGCCGCCGATCCACGGAACCGGCTTCTGAGTCCACGCCAGACCCTGCACGACCGTGTGACCTCGCCTAGCGTTGTCGGTCGACCGAGACAGGGGACGTGATGAGCGAATCCAACACGCAAGGTCACGGTGGGGGGCAGGTCGAGGAAGCCGACCCGGCCACCGTGCGCAAGGCCGTGGCAGGCGCGGCGATCGGCAACGGTGTCGAGTGGTTCGACTACGCCGTCTACGCGTATCTGACGGTGCAGATCGGGCTCAACTTCTTCCCCGACTTCTCACCGGCGGCCCAGTCGCTGTTCGTGTTCGCGGGCATCGCGATCCCGTTCGTGCTCCGGCCCTTGGGCGGGATCATCCTCGGGCCGCTGGGCGACCGTTACGGCCGCCGCCAGGTCCTGGCCGTGACGATCGTGCTGATGTCCGGTGCCACGTTCCTGATCGGTCTACTGCCGAGCTTCAGCGTCATCGGGTTCGCCGCGCCGATCCTGCTGCTCACGTTGCGGCTGATCCAGGGCTTCTCCACCGGCGGCGAGTACGGCGGGGCCGCGACCTTCATCGCCGAGTACGCACCGTCGAAACGCCGGGGCTTCTTCGGCTCGTTCCTGGAGTTCGGCACGCTGGCGGGCACCGTGCTCGGCGCGATCCTCGCGACCGCGGTCCAGCTCGGGTTGTCCGAGGACGCGCTGAACAGCTGGGGCTGGCGGATCCCGTTCCTGGTCGCCGGTCCGCTCGGCCTGGTGGGCTTCTACCTGCGGTCCAAGCTCGAGGACACTCCCGCCTTCCGTGCCGCGGAGCAGGAGAACACCACGACCACCGCGCCGTTCCGCGAGGTCGTCCGGAACGTGTGGCCGCAGATCCTGCAGCTCATCGGCTTCGTGATGCTGCTCAACGTCGCGAACTACACGTTGCTGACCTACATGCCGAGCTACCTGACGCAGACCATCGTGATCGACGACACCGAGGCCCTCGTGGTGCTCATCGTCGTGATGCTGGTGATGATGGTGGTCATCACCCCGATCGGGCGGCTGTCCGACCGCATCGGCCGGAAGCCGCTGCTGCTGGGCTCCGCCATCAGCACCTTCGTCCTGGCCGTCCCGGCGTTCTGGCTCATCAGCCAGAAGGGCTGGGTGCCGGTGACGATCGGGATCGCGATCCTGGGCATCCAGCTCGTCCTGATGTTGGGCGTCATCGGCTCGGCGCTGCCCGCCATGTTCCCGACCCGGAACCGCTACGGCGGCTTCTCCATCGGCTACGCGACGTCCACGGCGGCCTTCGGCGGCACGGCGCCGCTGATCAACACAGCGCTCATCCAGGCGACCGGGAACACCTACATCCCGGCCTTCTACCTGATGCTCGCCGCCGCCGTCGCCATCTACCCGCTGATCAAGATGCCGGAGACCGCCGGGCTGGACATCTCCCACCCCACCCGCATCCCGGGCACGGACCACTACGTCCCCGAGCGCGAGCCCGCCACCACCACCTGAACGACGAACGGCACTCTCGCTCACACCTAGTGAGCGAGAGTGCCGTTCGTGCATAGCCATGCGTCGGAACCCCGGATGAGCGAGCGGCACCCTCGCTCACTAGGTATGAGCGAGGGTGCCGTTCGTTCGGGCGGGGTCAGCCCATGGACGGGCCTAGGCCCAAGCTCTGCGGGGTGCTGGAGTCCGGGCTGGGCTGCGGGATGCCGTCGTCCAGGGGGCCGTACTCCGTCATCAGGGCCTTGTTCCAGGGGGTCTGCTCCTCGGCGACCAGGGAGTTCGTCGTCAGGATCAGGCCCGCCACGGAGGCGCCGTTCTGCAGGGCGCTCCGCACGACCCGCAGCGGGTCGATGATGCCCATCTCGACCATGTTCCCGAAGCGGCCCTCGAGGGCGTCGAAGCCCTCGTCGACGCCGAGGTCGGTGACCTGCTTGACGACGTCGGAACCGTCGTAGCCCGCGTTCGACGCGATCAGGTGGACGGGCTCCGTGAGCGCGGCCCGCACGATCTCGACGCCGATCCGGTAGTCGCTCGACACGTCCAGCGAGTTGAGCGCGGACTCCGCGTGCAGCAGGGCGGCGCCGCCGCCCGCCACGATCCCCTCGGCCATCGCGGCCCGGGTCGCCTGCAGCGAGTCGTCGACGCGGTGTCGGATCTCCTTGAGCTCGGCGTTCGTCGGCGCCCCGACCGAGATGATCGCGGCCTTCCCGGACAGCCGCGCGATCCGGTCGTTGAGCCAGTCCTCGTCCGTGCCGATGCTCGCGCGGTGCATCTCCGCGCGCAGCTGCGCGAGCCGCGCCTCGACGGCCTCGCGGGCTCCCGCGCCGCCGATGATCGCGGTGTCCTCGTTGGTGGCGCGGACCTGCGTGGCCCGGCCCAGGTGGTCGGCCGTCATCTGCTCCAGCGCGAAGCTCGACGCCTTGCTGTGGACCTTCGCACCGGTCAGCGCGGCGATGTCCTCCAGCATGTGGATGCGCTTCTCGCCGAAGCCGGGGGCCTGGATCGCGGTGACCTTCAGGTGCCCGTTGACGTGGTTGTGCACCAGCATCTGCAGCGCGGTGCCCTCGACCTTCTCGGCCACGATCACCAGCGGCCGCGGGTCGCGCATGATCTTCTCGAGCACCGGCATCAGCTGCCGGACGTCGGTGATCTTCTCCGCGGACAGCAGGATGTAGGGGTCGTCGAGGATCGCCATCATCGAGCCCGGGTCGGTGACCAGGTACGGCGAGACGTAGCCGTTGTCGAACTCGAAGTCCTCGACGAAGTCGACGCTCAGCCCGAGCAGCGGGCCGTCGTCCACGGAGATGACGCCGTCGTCGCCGACGGTGTGCAGGGTCCGCGCGACCACGGAGCCGATCGACTCGTCGTCGTTGGCCGAGATCGCGGCCACCCGGGACAGGTGCTCGAGCGAGTCGACGGGGTGCGCCACGCCTGCCAGGTGCTCGACGATCCGCGCGACGGCGAGGTCGATGCCCCGTTTGACCAGCACCGGGTTCCCGCCGGACTGGATGGCCTTCATGCCCTCGCGGACGATCGCCTGGGCGACCACCGTGGCGGTGGTGGTGCCGTCGCCGACGATGTCGTTGGTCTTGATCGCCGCTTCCTTGAGGATCTGCGCGCCCATGTTCTCGAAGGGGTCGCGCAGGTGGATCTCGCGGGCGATGGTCACGCCGTCGTTGGTGACCTCCGGGGTGCCGGTGATCTTCTCCAGGACGACGTTGCGGCCCTTGGGACCCAGCGTGGATTTGACGGCCTCGGCGAGCTGGTCCACTCCGGCCTGCAGCGCCCTTCGGGCGTCGGCGCCGAACTTGAGTTCCTTGGCCATGACTTCGTCCTCCTGTGCGACAGCGGTGTCGGTCGTGCGCGGGTGGAAACCGACCTCCCCACCGGCGCCCGGGTGCGAGTCCGGGCGCCGACGGGGACGGTGCGGAGCGACGTGCAGGGGTCCCGGCCGCCGGGCGGGCCTCACCGAGAGGCGGCAGGGGGTCGTGAGGGGCGATGGTCGCTCTGGCGACCATCGCCCCTCACAGGGTCAGGAGACGGCGGGCGGGAGCATGTCCCCGATGAACTCGGCCGCTTCCTCGAGGTTGCCGAACATCACGGTCCGGTCGTCCATGTGGATCATCTTGCCGTAGTGCGTCGACATGTTCTCCTCGAACTCGGCGGCGTCGTAGAAGCCCGGCTCCTCGCCCAGGGCCTCCGAGATGTCGTCGTAGACGAAGTCCATCCGACCCACGCAGTCCACCCGGATCATGGACGGCAGGTGGGTGATCGTCACGTTCTCCTGGCGGTCCATCACCTCCGCGACCACGACGCCGATCTGGTTGTTCATCAACGTCACGCCGGCCTTGCCGGAGGCCGTGCGGTCCGCCTTGAACGGGCTCTCCGCGGTCTTGAAACTCGTCACTGGTTCAGCTCCTTCGGGGCTTCGAGGCCGAGGTCGGTGAGGATTCCGGCGAACCTGCTCTTGGCGCGGTCGAGGCTGTCCTCGAAGCGCGGCGGCTTCGCGTCGGGCAGCGACCAGATGGGCTGCAGGGTGCGGGCGGCCTCGATGGCCTGCGGCACCCAGTTGCGGAGCCAGCCCTGCATGAGGTCCTTGTTGTGCTGCGCGAACTCCTTGTCCTGGGTCAGCGGGCCGAAGCAGGCCTGGGTCCAGCGCAGGTCGCGCTGGGCGAAGTCGAACTCCGCGGCACCCATGACCGTGGGTGTCACGAAGTCGCCGTTGCCCGCGGCCGCCTGCATGACCAGCTGGGAGCGGAAGAGCTCCCCGAGCAGCGGCTCGAACACGACGTTGGCGGCGAAGATCGACTCGCCCCAGTCGTCGTCGACGGCGGTGATGGCCTCGCAGACCTTGCGGACGCCCTGCCACTCGGGGTCGTTGTTCCAGGCGTCGAGGTGGGCGGTGCCGTCGAACCCGTCGATCTCCTCGGTGAGGGTGAGGTTGTAGAGCGCCAGGTCCTGCGCGAACCGGATCTTGTGCATGCTGTTCACCGCCATCGCGGTGTTGTGCATGTTCGTCGGGCCCGAGCGGTTGCAAGCGGCGAAGACGTAGAGCCCGAGGATGTGCTCGATGTGCATCCACGCGCCGACGTTGCGCTCCACGAACTGGATCCAGTTCGGGGTCCACTGCTCGAACGCCTTCGAGTTGCGGGCGTTCTCGATGTTCTGGTTGACCTGCCGGACGACGTTGGCGTTGTACCGGTAGAACGTGAGCTCCCACTCCTCGTTGGGGTCACGGAACTCGTGCCAGCCGTGGGCGGGCCACTCGTAGCCCTTGCCGCCGGAGCCGGGGAAGCGCTCGGGATCGGGCCGGTCGACACCCCAGGCCTTGAGCTTGGTCCAGGTCAGCGGATAGCCCGCCGAGCCGTCCGCGAAGCCGTAGATCCAGCCTTGGGACAGGTAGTGCCGGGGGTCCGGCTGGACGTCGACCGTGACGTCCTCGTAGTGGGTCTGCTTGCGCTTGGCGGGCTTGTAGTAGTTGTAGCGCCGGGCACTGGCGCCCGAGTCGGGGAACTCGCGTGCGCCGGCTTCCGCGTCGGTGAAGACGGGTTTCGGGACACTGCGTTCGGGCCGTTCCGTGGTGGTCATCAGCCGTCCTCGCCTTCTGTTTCACCGGTGGTGGTGAACTTGTCGTAGAAGATGTTCTCCTCGCGCACGCCCAGTGCCTTCAGCGTGGCGATCGCCGCGTCGACCATCGGCGGCGGCCCGCAGACATAGGCATCCGCTCCTTCCAAAGTGGACTCGTTCGCCTGGACGACCTCCGTGATGAGGCCGGTGTGGCCCTCCCACGGCTCGCCCTCGGCGGGCTCGGAGAGCGCGGGCACGTAGGAGAAGTCGCTGGGCAGCTGGTCCTTCAGCGCGGCCAGCTCGGGTTCGAAGCAGAGGTCACGCGCCGTGCGGGCGCCGTAGTAGAAGGTCGACGGGCGCTCGACGCCGCGCTCGGCCATCGACCGCAGCAGCCCCAGGACCGGCGCCATGCCGGCGCCCCCGCCGACGAAGATGATCTTCGACGTCCGGTTCTCCCGGAGCGTGAACGTGCCGAACGGCGCCTCGACCTCGATCTGGTCGCCGACCTGCACCTTCTCGGCGAGGTACTCGGAGAACAGGCCACCCGGGTAGATCTTGATGACGAACTCGAACTCGCCCTGGCGGTTCGGCGTGTTGGCCATCGAGAAGGAACGGCTCTCCTCGGTGCCCGGGACGGTGAAGTCCATGTACTGCCCGGGGAAGAACTTGATCTCGTCCGGCTCCAGCAGCTTCACCCGCAGGTGCCGCATGTCGTGGGTGACCTCGTCGTTCGCGACGACCTCGACCAGCCCCTTCCGCAGCGGCAGGCCCGACCGGATGATCTCCTCGTCGTAGTTCAGGAGCTCGATCGTGAGGTCCTCGTAGGCGTGCGCCCGGCAGAGGAGCGTCGAGCCCTCCTCCTTCTCGTAGTCCGGCAGCGCGAAGGTCGAGTAGCTGTCCAGCTCGATGTCCTCGCCCTCCAGGACGAAGGACTTGCACGCCGCGCACTGTCCCTCCTTGCACCCGTGCATGAGCTGGACGCCCTGCTCGGCCGCGGCGCGGAGGATGGTCTGGTCCTCGTCGACCTCGATCTCGATGCCGACCGGCTCGAACCGGACGACGTGCTTGTCACCCAAGGCTGGAACCCCTTCTGTCGTGGTGGACGGCGCAGGAGAAGGGCAGGGTCGAGCGGGGGGAGGGCCGGAGGCCCCGGCCCTCCCCCCTCGCCTGACCCGCGCTCAGGCGCTCGAGGGCGCCGGGCGACCGGCGGGACCCTGGCGGTTGTAGTCAGCGACATAAGCGGCGCGCTCGGCGTCGTTCATCTCGTTGAACAACACGTTCGGGCTCTGCAGCGGCGGACAACGCCGCATGTGGTCCAGCGTCCACATCTTCTTGGGGTCCAAGTCGAGGTGGGGCTGAGCCGTCATGGTCTTGCCGTCGTCGCGGACGAAGCCCATGTCGGAGACGACGTCGGCCCAGTTCCAGCCGTGGTACAGCGTCTCCCACTCGCGCTTGCCGACCAGTCGGCCCATGTTCGGGGTCTCGCGACCCTGGTAGGTCGGCCGGAAGGCCTCGACGTCCGTCCAGCGACAGACCTCGTGGCAGTACGTGCGGTGCTGGCCGTCGACCTCGGCCGTGACCATGTCCTCACGCACCAGACACGGGACCATGCAGACCCAGCAGCGCGCCGGGTACACGTAGTCCACGTCCTCGAAGACGATCGGGTTGTGCCCGTTCGGCTTCGCCAGGCGGGAGTAGTTCTCCCACCACTTGCCGTACTTGTCGTACCAGCCCGGGTACTTGTACTCGAACCATTCGAAGTCGTCGTCGGTCATCGCGTCGATGCGCCAGTAGTTGGCGAGCCAACCGGTGGCGAAGAACTGCGCGACCTCGTGGACGTAGCCCTTCTCCCAGATCTGCTTCCACGACTCTTCGATCAGGTCGTGCGGGATGACCAGGCCGTACTTCTCGAGCGGCACCAGGTAGGCGCGGTAGTAGTCGTCGTAGATCCAGCGTCGCCACATCTCCGCGTAGGACTCGCGGTCCTTGCGGCGGTCCTTCGTGCCGTACTCGATGAAGGTGCCGATGGCGGCGTCGACCACGCGGTGGTTGTTCCACCACGCGTAGCGCAGGTCGCGCTCGAGCAGCTGGCGGTTGTCCTCGTCGGACAGGGCCATCAGCAGCGTGGCGTAACCGTTGGAGATGTGGCGCGACTCGTCGGACTGGACCGAGTGGAACACCGTCGGCAGCAGGTAGTCGCCGTTCGCCGCCGCTTCGGCGGGCATCGCCACGAACAGGGTGTTCGTGAAGGCCGTCTCCGCGACGATCGTCAGGTAGATGCTGGCCGCGGTGATCGCGTCACCGGTGATGAACCCCTCGGCGAACTGGCGGCCGATGGTGCCGCAGTAGTCGCTCTGGAAGTTCCGCAGGCTGTTGTTGAAGCCCGCCGGGTCGATGTAGTTGTTCATGTACAGGCGCTTCAGGTTCTGCTGGATCGTCGAGTGGCGTACCTCGTCGATCATCTGAATGGCCTGGCCGTTGTGCAGCTCCGGGTTCGGAACCACGTGGAACAGCATGGGCATCGAGCGCGCCGCCGAGACCTCCGGCAACGGGATGATGCTCAGGAAGAGCTTCTGCCACTCCAGCCAACGCTCCTGGACCTGGCGGAACATGTTGCCGCGGATGGCGCCGTCGGAGGCACCGTAGACGCGGTGGTCCTTCTCCTCCTGCATCGGGAAGTACGACCGGAGGACCTGCTTGAGCGGGTCCTTCTTGGCGGCCTTCCGGAAGGTGTAGTCGGTTCCGTACTTCATGTACGGCTCGTGGTACTGCGGCTCCCAGGCGAGTTCCTGGATCTTCTGGTGAGCCTTCGCCAAACTCTGCCGACTCACGTCGTCTCCTCACGGTGGTGGGCGAGTCACAGAGTTCGACGACATCGGCGAGAGGCGCGGGAGCCCACCTCGTCGTCGGACTCTGTACCGGGTGGGGGGTGCGACCTGGGTCACAGTCCCTCCGGTGCACCGATCACACTCCCGACCCTGGTCACCTGCGGTCTCAATCTGAGACGGTGCCCGCCTGACCTGGGCCTACCGTCTGAGACGTCGGGGCAGTAGCGTCCGGACCGATCCCGGCTGCCGCGTCAACGCGGACCACAGCTGCTCCGAGAAGGGCAACCGGTTGGTCGAGATGAACGAGCGCGTCCACCACCACGAGGCGCCGGACCCGTTGCGGGTGTCCGGAGCAGGCCTCCTCGCGCCCGTCGCCGTCGGTGCCGCCGCCGAACGGGTCGCCGTCGCCCGCGACTCCTTCCTGCACGACGAGTCGCCTCCGCCCGGGCTGGTCCGGCCCCCGATCCTCGCCTCGTGGACCCGATCGCGCGACTTCTCCGTGCCCAGCGACCACCTCGAGCTGCCGTACGAGACCGACTGCGAGCCGGACACCCCGCTGCTGCGGGCGGCCCGCCCGGTCGTCGACGACATCGCCGACCAGTTCGCCACCGAGCCCGTCAGCGTGATCCTGTGCGACGACGAGGGCGTGGTCCTGGACCGGCGGACCGGTGACAGTGCGCTGCGCCAGCACCTGGACCGGATCTGGCTGGCCCCCGGGTTCAGCTACGCCGAGCAGTACGTCGGCACCAACGGCATCGGCACCGCGCTGGAGGGCCGCGCCCCCGCCCAGGTGTTCGGGCACGAGCACTACGTCGAGCACCTCGAGGACATGGCCTGCGCCGGGGTGCCGATCCACCATCCCGTCTCGGGGAAGCTGCTGGGCGTGCTCGACCTGACCTGCTGGCGGAGCGAGGCGAGCGCGCTGATGGCGGCCACCGCCGCGACCATCGCGCAGCGCATCGAGGAGCGGTTGCTCGAGCAGTCCGGGCGCCGCGAGCTGACCCTGCTGCACGACTACCTGGCCGCCTGCCGACGGGGCCGCGGCGCGGTCGTCGCCGTCGGGGCGGACCTGCTGATGATGAACGACAAGGCCCGCGAGCTGATCGACGCGGCCGACCAGGCCCCGCTGCTCGCCGAGGCCACCGAGGCGCTGCGCACCGGGCGGCGCAGGCAGCTGCTCGTGGACCTGCCCAGCGGCAGCACCGCCCGG
>NZ_JACBXB010000758.1 GCF_013870575.1 Pseudonocardia pini | reverse complement strand
CCGACACGGCAGGGGACACAGCCGGGGGGGACCCGGTTTGACCCTGCGAATTCCCCTTCCGTACCCTGGGATGCAAGGAGTCGGGCCTCTGTGGCCCGGCGTGCGCTGTTCTCTGTATTCAGGGACTGGGCGCCCATGAGTCCCCCCGAGAGTTTCAGGAGTCGTGCGTCAACGATGTACGCGATCGTCAAGACCGGCGGTAAGCAGTACAAGGTGGCTGTGGACGACGTGGTCACCGTCGAGAAGATCGACGGTGAGCCCGGAGCCGAGATCAGCCTGCCCGCCGTGCTGCTCGTGGACGGCGACAAGCTGACCACCGATGTGGATGCACTGGCCAAGGCCTCGGTGACCGCCACGGTCGTCGAGCACACCAAGGGCCCGAAGATCCGCATCCACAAGTTCAAGAACAAGACCGGGTACCACAAGCGTCAGGGCCACCGTCAGCCGCTGACCAAGGTCCAGGTCACCGGCATCAGCGCGTAAGGAGACCTGCGCCATGGCTCACAAGAAGGGTGCGTCCAGCTCCCGTAACGGGCGCGACTCGAACGCGCAGCGGCTGGGCGTCAAGCGGTACGGCGGCCAGACCGTCAACGCCGGCGAGATCCTGATCCGCCAGCGTGGCACCAAGTTCCACCCGGGCGAGGGTGTCGGCCGCGGTGGGGACGACACGCTGTTCGCCCTCGTCGAGGGTGCGGTCGAGTTCGGCCACCGGCGCGGCCGCAAGGTCGTCAACGTGGTGCCGGTCGAGGCCTGAGGCCCGACCACCAGAAGTTCGCGAGCGGCGGGCCCCCGGGACTACCGGGTGGTCCGCCGTTTTCGTGTGTAGAGGAGAAGCAGGTCATGTCGCGGTTCGTCGACCAGGTCGTCGTGCACGCCACCGCAGGGGCGGGTGGGAACGGCTGTGCGTCGGTCCACCGGGAGAAGTTCAAGCCGCTCGGCGGTCCGGACGGCGGCAACGGCGGCCGGGGTGGGTCGGTCGTGCTGGTCGTCGATCCCGGCGTGCACACCCTGCTGGACTTCCACCACCGCCCACACGCGGTGGCCAAGAGCGGCACCCAGGGTCAGGGCGGTTTCCGGGCGGGCGCCAACGCCGAGGACCTGGAGCTGCGCGTCCCGGACGGGACCGTGGTCTTCGACCAGCGCGGCGAGATCGTCGTGGACCTGGTCGGCCCCGGCACCCGGTTCATCGCGGCCGAGGGCGGTCGCGGCGGGCTGGGCAACGCGGCGCTGGCCTCGTCGGCCCGCAAGGCCCCCGGGTTCGCGCTGCTCGGTGAGCCGGGGGAGAGCCGCGACCTGACCCTCGAGCTGCGCTCGATGGCCGACGTCGGGCTGGTCGGCTTCCCCTCCGCGGGCAAGTCCTCGCTGGTCGCGGCGCTGTCCGCGGCCCGGCCGAAGATCGCGGACTACCCCTTCACCACCCTCGTCCCGCAGCTCGGTGTGGTCACCGCCGGGGACGAGATCTTCACCGTGGCCGACGTGCCCGGGCTGATCCCCGGCGCGTCCGAGGGCCGCGGGCTGGGGCTGGACTTCCTCCGACACATCGAGCGCTGCTCCGTCCTGGTGCACGTCGTGGACTGCGCCACGTTCGAGCCCGGCCGCGATCCCGTCGCGGACGTCCAGGCACTCGAGGAGGAGCTCGCCCGCTACACGCCCGCCCTCGGCGGGGAGCTCTCCGACCGGCCCCGGCTGATCGCGCTCAACAAGATCGACGTCCCGGACGCCGCGGACATGGTCGACATCGTCACCGCCGACCTGGCCGAGCGCTTCGGCTGGCCGATCTACCCGATCTCGACCGCCACCCGGAAGGGCCTGCGCGAGCTGTCCTTCGCGATGGGCGAGCAGGTCGCGGCCTACCGGGCGGCACAGCCGATCCTGGAGCCCACCCGGATCGTGCTCCGGCCGACCGCGGTGGACGACTCCGGGTTCACCATCGAACCGGACCCGCAGCTCGAGGGCGGGTTCCTCGTCCTCGGTGCGCGGCCCGAGCGCTGGATCCGGCAGACGAACTTCGACAACGACGAGGCCGTCGGCTACCTCGGGGACCGGCTGGCCCGGCTCGGGGTGGAGGACGCCCTGGCCGAGGCCGGTGCGCAGCCCGGCTGCCCGGTCACCATCGGCGACATCACGTTCGACTGGCAGCCCAGCACCCCCGCCGGGATCGCGCGGGTCATGTCCGGCCGCGGCACGGACGTCCGGGTCGAGGGCGGCGTCGCCCGAATCTCGGCGGCGGACCGCAAGCTCGCCAAGCTGGCCCGGCGCAAGCACCTCTCGGACGCCGAGCTGGCCGAGGGCGCGAGCTACGCCCACGAGGCCCGCTGGACGAACGACGCCCCCGACGAGCCGGAGGAGATCTTCGAGCTCCCCGAGGGCGAGTTCGAGGTGTGGACCGAGAAGGACGAATCCCGGTGATCCTTGAGCTCGCATGTCCGACTCGCGCGTCGAGAGTGGGGGACTCGCGGGACGGTTCCGCGAGTCCCTCACTTCCGACGCGCGAGTCGGACATCTGCTCGGTGGTCGGCCGTGAGTGAGACCCGGGTGCTGCTGGCACAGGCTCGACGGGTGGTCGTCAAGGTCGGGTCGTCGTCGCTGAGCAGCCTCGAAGGGGGGCTCGACCCCGCTCGGCTGCACCGCCTCGTCGACGCGTTGGCCGCGCGGCGGGCCTCCGGATC
>NZ_JACBXB010000757.1 GCF_013870575.1 Pseudonocardia pini | reverse complement strand
AGCCGCAGGCCCGGCGCCGCGACCCAGACGAACCGGTCGCTCCACACCGGCGTGCCCCCGGTCCGTCGAGCGGAGCGCTTGGCGAACAGCAGGTCCAGCTCGCCGCGGTCGATCGCGGCCTCCAGGGTCTCGCTGAGCCCCACGGTCAGCTCCAGGTCCACGGCCGGGTGCCGCCCGCGGAACTCGGCCAGGATCGTCGGGAGGCGGGTGAGCACGAGGTCCTCGGAGACACCGAACCTCAGGCGCTCCCGCACGTGCGCGCCGCGGAAGTGGGCCAGCGCGCGGTCGCCGGCGTCGAGGATCGCGGTGGCGAACTCCAGCATCGCCTCGCCGTCCTTGGTGAGCTCCACCGCGTGCGTGTCCCGCACCAGCAGCGTCCGCGCGACGAGCGCCTCCAACCTGCGCACGTGCTGGCTGACCGTGGACTGGCGGAGGTCGAGACGGGCCGCGGCCCGGGTGAAGCTCAGCGCCCGCGCGACGGCGACGAAGGAGCGCAGGAGCACCGGATCCACGTCGGTCATCGTAGTTCGTGATGACAGACAGTGCGCTATTCGTGTTTCCGAATGACCGGGGCCGGCGGAGCATGGGTCGGTGCTCCGCCGCGTGAAGGTCGACCCGTTCCTCGTGCTGATCCTGCTGACCGTCGGGATCGCCGCGCTGCTGCCCGCCCGCGGCGGCGTGGCCACGGGGTTCTCGCACGCCACGACCGTCGCGATCGCGCTGCTGTTCTTCCTCTACGGCGCCCGGCTCTCCACCCGCGAGGCGATCGACGGGCTCAGGCACTGGCGGCTGCACGGCACGGTCGTGCTGGCGACGTTCGTGGTGTTCCCGCTGCTCGGGCTGGCGGTCCAGCTCGTCCCGGCGAGCGTCCTGCCCACGGAGCTGAAGCTCGGTGTGCTCTTCCTCTGCTGCCTGCCGAGCACCGTGCAGTCGTCCATCGCGTTCACCTCGATCGCGCGGGGCAACGTGCCCGCGGCGATCTGCGCGGCGAGCCTGTCCAACCTGCTCGGCATCGTGGTCACCCCGCTGCTCACCGGGCTGCTGCTCTCCTCCCGGGGCGGGATCTCGGGCGGGGCGCTGCTGGACGTGGCGCTGCAGCTGTTGGCGCCGTTCGTCCTCGGGCAGCTGCTGCGCCGGTGGGTCGGCGGCTGGGTCACCCGGAACAAGAGGTACCTGCAGGTGGTGGACCGCGGGTCGATCCTGCTCGTGGTCTACGTGGCGTTCAGCGCGGGCATGGTGGAGGGGATCTGGGGCAGGCTCTCGCTCGGCGCCCTCGCCGCGCTCGTGGCCACCTGCGTGGTGCTGCTGGCCGTGGTCCTCGCGCTCACCTGGTTCGGCGCGCGCCGCTTCGACCCCGCCGACAGGATCACGATCCTGTTCTGCGGCTCGAAGAAGAGCCTGGCCACCGGCCTGCCGATGGCGGGCGTGCTGTTCGCGGGCGGTGAGGTCGGGCTGCTGGTCCTGCCGCTGATGCTCTTCCACCAGATCCAGCTGATGGCCTGCGCCGCGATCGCCGCCCGGCTGGGACGTCGGGCGGAGGCCCCTGAGGTCGTCCCCGCCTGAGCCAGGGTTGACCCTGCCCCGGGGACCGGGCGGTCCCGCTACCCGGCGCGTCGCCCGCGGCGGACTCTCGGCCCATGAACTCACCCCAGAACACCGTGAACCTGCCCGGCGGGACCCTCGACCGGTCCCGCGATCCCTCGCCCGCGGCGACCGTCGTCCGCGTGCTCGTGGCCGCGCTGACCGGGATCGTCGCGCTCGCGCTGCTCGTCGGGGGAGGGGTGCTGGCCTGGGCCCAGCTCGACCTCCGCGACGGGGACGGCCACTACACCGCCTCCGGCCTCCGGGCGGCGGGCGCGGGCCACGCCCTCGTCGTCGAGGACCTCGGCCTGCAGTACCTCGGCGTGGCACCGGGTCTGCGGCCGCCGGGCGGACTCGACTTCCGGGTCACCGCGGCCGCCGCGGGCTCCGACGCCGTGTTCGTCGGGATCGGGCCGAGCGACCAGGTCGCCGGGTACCTCGCCGATGTGGCGCGGGACCGCGTCGTCGACGTCGACGACCGCACCGACACCGTCGACGTCGTCCCGGCCCCCGGGACCCGCACCCCGGCCCCGCCCGCGACACAGACCTTCTGGGCCGCGTCGGCGCAGGGACCGGGGGAGCAGCGCGTCGACTGGCCCGCGCGGCAGGGCCGGTGGACCGTCGTCGTGATGAACGCCGACGGCGCCGCGGGCGTCGACGTCGTCGCCTCCGGTGGGGTGGCGATCGGTGTCCTGACCCCGCTCGCGATCGGCCTGCTGGTGGCGGGCCTGCTGTTCCTGGTCCTCACCCTCGTGCTGGTCCCCTGGTCACGGACGAAGCGGCAGCACCGCTCCCACGACGGTGCCGCCCCCGGGCCGCTCGGCCACCCGTAGCGCGCCGCCGAGGGCCTCGACGCGGTCGGCGAGGCCGCGCAGACCGGAGCCGAGGGCGGGATCGGCACCCCCGATCCCGTCGTCGGCGATCTCGACGAGCAGGGCACCCGGCTCGCGCGTCACGCGCACGGTGGCGGCGCTGGCACCCGCGTACTTCGCCACGTTGGTCAGGGACTCCGACGCCACGAAGTACGCCGCGAAGGCGACGGGCTCGGGCACCGGACCGGGCTCGACGGACAGCGTGGTGGGCACCGCC
>NZ_JACBXB010000756.1 GCF_013870575.1 Pseudonocardia pini | reverse complement strand
CGGGTGCCGGAGTCGACTCCGCCGGGTGCGGACCCGGATCGCCGTCGACGGTGGGAGCACGGCCCGCCGCGGGGCGGCGCCGGCTCAGCGGTACCCGACCGGATGGTCGACGGCGATGTCGGCGACCACGGTCTTGCCCGTCCCGTGACGGTGGAAGGTCCAGGCCGACGCGAGCGCCGCGACCATCTGCAGGCCGCGCCCCCGGGCGGCGTGGACGTCGTGCACCTGCAGCTGCGGCTCGGTCGCCGCGCCGTCGGTGAGCTCGATCCGGACCGAGCCCGGGGTGAGCGTGGCGACCATGTGGAAGGGCGTCCGGGCGTGGTCGACGGCGTTGCAGGCCAGCTCGTTGGCGACCATGACGGAGCTCTCGACGGTGGCGTCGTCGACCCCCCATCCGTCGAGGAAGGCCGTGAGGTCGCGGCGGACCTGCGCGCAGGACTCGGCCGTCGGCGGGTACCCCTGCCGCATCCGTGCCACCTCCCGCCCGGTGGACCCCGGCTCGTCGACACCTGCGCGGTCCACGGGAGGCGCATGCCCGGCCCTCACCCCCGGCAAACGCGTTCGTGGGACATCAGGGGTCGGCGGGGGCCAGGCCGCGCCGGATCGCGAACGGCAGGACCGCCCACAGCCCGATCAGCACCACCAGGGCGGCCGCGGCGGCGAGGATGCCGGCGAGCGGGCCGAGCACCACGTCGAAGATCAGCTCGACCACCCCGACGACGGCGAGGCCCAGCGTCGCGAGCCCGCTGATCGCGAAGCGCTGGCCCGCCGCCACGAGCTCGCGGCGCGCGTGCATCCGGAAGAGCACGCGGTGCAGGATCACCGGGGAGATCAGCAGCCCGGTGGCCAGCACGGACAGCCCGGTCGTGACCAGGTAGACCACTCGCTGGTGGGTGACGATGTCCGCGAAGCGGCTCTGGAACGGGACCGTGAGCAGCAGACCGGTGAGCAGCTGCACGCCGGTCTGGGCGACCCGCAGCTCCTGGAGGAGGTCGGCCCAGTTGCGGTCCAGCCGTTGGGTGGCGGTCTCGTTGCGGGCCTCGCGGTTCCAGTCCGCGTCCCCGGGTTCCTCGATCGTGGACCGCGACACCTGGTGCCTCCCTCGATCGGGGACCGCTCGCCCCTCATTGTCGCCGGGGGAGGGCCGCCGCGGAAGTCACGTCGCCCACCGCTTGCCTCCGTGCGGTCGCTCGTGCTGGTGTCGTGCCATGGGAGGCAGCGAGCTGACCCGGCGCCGGTGGGTGGACCTGGGCCGGTTCCGGTCGGCGGGCTGTCCGGGCCGACCGGGATGACCGTCGTCCGCACCCCCACCACCGAAGGACCCCCATGCTCGACCTGCACTGGTTCCTGCCCACCAACGGAGACGGCCGCCACCTCGTCGGGGGTGGTCACGGCGTCGGCACCGGCTCGGCGGGCGCGATCCGGCCCGCCACGATCCCCTACCTCACCCAGGTCGCCCGGGCCGCCGAGGAGGTCGGGTTCACCGCGGCCCTGACGCCGACCGGCGCCTGGTGCGAGGACGCCTGGCTGACCACCGCCATGCTCGTCGCGCACACCGAGCGGCTGAAGTTCCTCGTGGCCTTCCGGCCCGGTTCGATCTCCCCGACCCTGGCCGCGCAGCAGGCGGCGACCTACCAGCGGCACTCCGGCGGGCGGCTGCTGCTCAACGTCGTGACCGGTGGCGAGTCGAAGGAGCAGCGCGGCTACGGGGACTTCCTCGACAAGACCGGCCGCTACACCCGGACGCGGGAGTTCCTCCACGTCGTGCGGTCGCTGTGGCGCGGGGAGACCGTGGACCTCGACGGCGAGCACGTCCGCGTGGAGGGCGCCTTCCTCGACCGGCTCCCCGACCCGGTTCCCCCGGTCTACTTCGGCGGGTCCTCCCCGGTGGCGGGCGAGGTCGCGGCCGAGCACGCGGACGTGTACCTGACCTGGGGCGAGCCGCCCGCGCAGGTCGCGGAGAAGATCGCGTGGATCCGCAAGCTCGCCGCCGACCGGGGCCGCACGCTGCGTTTCGGCATCCGGCTGCACGTGATCGCCCGGGACACCGCCGAGCAGGCCTGGGCCCAGGCGGAGGCGCTGCACGCGGCCCTGGAGTCGGACACGATCGCGAAGGTGCAGGCCGGGCTCGCGGCCAGCGAGTCCGAGGGCCAGCGGCGGATGCGGGCCCTGCACAACGGCGTCCACGGCGGTTCGGCGCGGAGCCTGGAGATCGCCCCGAACCTGTGGGCGGGCGTCGGGCTGGTCCGCGGCGGCGCCGGGACCGCGCTGGTCGGCAGCCACACCGAGGTCGCCGACCGGATCAGCGAGTACCACGAGGTCGGCATCGACGAGTTCGTGCTCTCCGGCTACCCGCACCTCGAGGAGGCGTGGTGGATGGGGGAGGGCGTGATGCCGATCCTGGCCCGCCGCGGGCTCTGGGAGCCGCCCGCGGACCGGTCCGCCGACACGGCCCGCACGGTGCCGTTCGCCTCGCTGGAGGGCCGCAGGTGAGCGGTTCAGCCGCTCAGCTCGCCGAGCAGCGCGAGCGTGCGGGGCTGGTCCTGCGCCTCGCCGACCATGCTGACCAGCACGTCGGTCACCCCGAGGTCGCCGTAGCGGGCCAGCTCCTTCGCCACGGCGTCCTCGTCGCCCGCCACCACGATGTCCCCGCCGTCGGCGAACCCGTCCCGGTC
>NZ_JACBXB010000755.1 GCF_013870575.1 Pseudonocardia pini | reverse complement strand
CCGGATCGGTCTGGTGCTCGCGCTCGTCCTGGCCCTGGTGCTGCTGCTGCTCGCGGCCCTCGGTGTGCTGGGGCTCCCCGCGGCGCTGCGAGCGGGGATCTGGGTGTCGGTCGTCACGCTCGGGCTGTTCGCGCTGCTGGCGGCCCGCCGCACGGGCCTGGTGTGGTGGAAGCAGGCGATCATCGTGGCGGCCCTGGTCGGGCTGGGCGCGCTCGTCACGGTCGTGAAGATCGTGGCGCACGGCTGACCGGTCGGTCCCGGTACTTCGGGACCAGCAGGGCGAGCGCCACCCCGAGCAGCACCACCCCACCGAGGATCGCGAGCCCGGCGGGCGTGGTGAGCCTTTCGCGGATCGTCCCGACGTAGGGCACGTCGTACCAGAGCACGCCGTGGACGTCCTGCGCCGCAACGGGTTCCGGGTCGTTCGCGGGGTTGGCGTCCCCGCGCGTCACGAAGCCGGGACCGGGGAGGACCTCCACCACGCGGTGCGTGACGACCCGGGTCCGGCCGGAGGCGGCCTCCCGGTCGGTGAAGTTCAGGACGTCGCCCGGCTTGACCTGAGCGGCATCGATCGGCTTGAGGACGACCACGGAGCCGACGGGCAGCGTCGGCTCCATGCTGCCGGTCAGCACCGTCAGCGAGGTGCCGCCGACCGCCAGGGGCACGACGGCCACGAGCGCGGCCAGGGCGACCGCCGCGAGCACCACGACCCCCACCACCGCGCCGAGCACCCGGCGCGCCGGATGCCGGACCCGGGTGGCCGGTGCCGTCGGGGAATGCGTCGTCATCCCTGTCCTCCTCGTGTCGCGGATTCGATTGTCACGCGCCGCGGACCGATCCCGCTCGCTCCACCACCCGATCGAATGGCGATTCGCGCTGGAATTGCCGCCTCGGATGTGCGTCCGCATACTCGGCCCCTGCCGCGCACATTTCTCCCCCGCTTGGCGCGGACCCATCGATTCCCAGTGACCGGAGTACATGCTCATGGCAGTCCAGGAGAACGAGAAGAAGAGCAAGCGGCGGAAGGTGGGACTGGTCGTCGGGGTGGTCGCGGCCGTCGTGGCCGCGGCGGCGATCGGGGCGGGCACGTACGCCGCGTTCACCGACTCCGAGGCCGGGCCCGAGGGCACGCAGACCTCGGGCACCCTCGATCTCGTGGTGGGAGACACCACCACCTCGACGCTGTTCACCGCCACGAACATCGCGCCCGGCTACAAGAAGGACGTCACCTTCACCGTGAGCAACACCGGGACCATCCAGGGCACTCTGAGCAACTCCCTGACCCTGAGCGGCAAGGACGTCACCTGCACCGAGCCCGAGCGGACCGCCGAGGGCGGTGCCTGCAAGGCGGGTGGTGACCTGCAGGACCAGCTCACGGTCAGCGTGCTGGCCTCGCCGGTGTCCACCGTGGCCACCCCCGCGGTCGCGCTCACCGACTTCGTGAAGGGCCCGCTCCCGGGCAGCGGCACCGCGACGCTGGCGGGCGGCGCCTCGGGCACCTACACGCTGCGCTTCGAGCTGCCCAACGTCGCCACCCCGACCGACGAGTCGAACCCGAACAACAAGGTCCAGGGCGACTCGGTCACCCTCGGCTCCAGATTCACCCTCGTCCAGACGACCATCGGCTGACCCGAACGGAGCAGCGTTCTCACCCTCAGTTCGTTTCCGAGGTGTCCCGGAAACTCTTTCCGGGACACCTCGCCGACCATTCGGGAAATGTGATGCGACGCCGGGTGCTCGGGTCGATCGTGGTCGCCGCGGCGATTCTGGCGACAGGTTTTCTGTCCACCTCGGACACCACGCTCGCCCGTTATGCCGATGTCGAGGCCAAACCGGGCCAGGTCGGCTCCGGCACGTTGTTCATCGGCGGCAGGTCCTGGGTGCCCAAGCCCGCGGTGACCGGCGCCTCCGGCAGCGCCCCGTACTACGACCTCGTCGTGACCAACACGGGCAGCTCGACCGCGTACCTGTCGCTCACCCTGGCGGCGTCGACGACCTCGACGGCGTTCTGCACCACCACGGGCGGCACCTGGCGGCAGCAGACGGGACTGTTCCCGCCGACGATCACGATCAGATCGGCGGCGACCGGCGCCTCCGCGGACTACTGCGCGTTGCTCAACAACACCACGAGCCTCGCCCTCTCCTCGGCCATCGCCCCCAACGCGACGACGACGGTCCGGCTCACCTTCGAACTCGGCGGGCTGTCCGGCCTGCTGGGCAGCAAGACCGACACCGTGCCCGCGACCTTCGTCGCCCGCACGGTGAGCGGGTCCGCGGGCGGGTTCAGCGACCGCTCCACCGGCACCCTCACCGTGACCTTCCGAGGGGTTCTCGGCCTGCAGTCGGCCTCGGTCGCGAGGGCGGCGGCCACCCCCGCTCCCGCGACCGCCACGGCACCCGTCGCCGCCGCGCCGACGGGGACCCCGGTCGCGGCCACGGACGTCCCCGCCGAGTGCGCCGCAGCCGGGATGAGCGCGACCTCGTTCGTCGAGAAGGTCGAGCTCGGCGCGGGCTCTCCCACCTTCGACGCGGCCCGTGACCGACCGGGCAGCGCGGGTCCGTTCCTCGTCCTCGGCTCGGCGGCCGCGGACTCGGTGACCGGCTCGACGGGCGCGGACTGCATCGCGACCCGGGCGGGGGACGACATCGTCGCGGCGGGCGGGGGCGACGACGTCG
>NZ_JACBXB010000754.1 GCF_013870575.1 Pseudonocardia pini | reverse complement strand
CCGCCCCGCCGCCGTCGTCGCGACCGTGCAGGCGCTGGGGGACGGGTTCACGCTGGTCGAGGCCGCGGACATGTCCGAGTCCGTGCGTCTGGAGGCCACCCGGCGGGACTTCGTGGCGAACGTGAGCCACGAGCTGAAGACCCCGGTCGGTGCGGTCGGGCTACTGGCCGAGGCCGTGCTGGACTCGGCGGACGACCCCGAGACCGTCCAGCGGTTCGCCACCAAGATCCTCCGGGAGTCCACGCGGCTCGGGGCGCTGGTCACCGAGCTGATCGCGCTGTCCCGGCTGACCGGCGCCGAGGCGTTGCCGGACCTCGACGAGGTCGACGTCGACGAGGTCGTCACCGAGTCACTCGCCCGCAGCAGGCTCTCCGCCGAGTCGGCGGGCATCGACGTCACGGTCGACGAGCCGTCCGGCCTCGAGGTCGCGGGCGACCGGACGCTGCTGGTCACGGCCCTGTCCAACCTGCTGGAGAACGCGATCGCCTACTCGCCCGCCGAGGCCTCGGTCTCGGTCAGTCGACGGCTGGAGGGCGACTGGGTGGAGATCGCGGTGACCGACCGCGGGATCGGGATCGCGCCCGAGCACCAGGTCCGCGTGTTCGAGCGGTTCTTCCGGGTCGACCCGGCCCGCTCCCGCGCGACCGGCGGGACCGGGCTCGGTCTCGCGATCGTCAAGCACGTGCTGGCGAACCACGGTGGCGAGGTGCGGTTGTGGAGCCGCCCCGGCACCGGCTCGACCTTCACCATGCGCCTCCCCGCGACGGGCACGTCCGCCCCGCGGGACTCCGGGGTCACGGCCGAGGCCGTCCCCGACCGAGAATCGGCCGGGGCAACCGGTCGAGCTGGAGGATGAGATGACCCGTGTGCTGATCGTCGAGGACGAGGAGTCCTTCGCCGACCCGCTCGCGTTCCTGCTCCGCAAGGAGGGCTTCACCGCCGCCGTGGCGACCACCGGGCAGGAGGCCCTGGAGGAGTTCGACCGCAACGGTGCGGACATCGTGCTGCTCGACCTCATGCTCCCCGGGATGAGCGGCACGGACGTCTGCAAGGCCCTGCGCACCCGCTCCGCCGTCCCCGTGATCATGGTGACGGCGCGGGACAGCGAGATCGACAAGGTCGTCGGGCTCGAGCTGGGCGCGGACGACTACGTGACCAAGCCGTACTCGGCGCGCGAGCTGATCGCCCGGGTCCGCGCCGTGCTGCGCCGCGGCGGGGAGGCCGCCGAGGCCGACGGCGCGGGGGTCCTGGAGGCGGGCCCCGTGCGGATGGACGTGGAGCGACACGTCGTGTCGGTCGACGGCTCCGACGTCCCGCTGCCGCTCAAGGAGTTCGACCTGCTGGAGTACCTGCTGCGCAACGCGGGCCGGGTGCTGACCCGCGGGCAGCTGATCGACCGGGTCTGGGGCGCGGACTACGTGGGGGACACCAAGACCCTCGACGTGCACGTCAAGCGGCTGCGGGCGAAGGTCGAGAAGGACCCCAGCGTCCCCCAGCACCTGGTGACGGTCCGGGGGCTCGGCTACAAGTTCGAGGGGTGAGGGTCACGGTCCGGGAACGGCGGGGGCACGGCCCGGTAACCTGATCCGCTGTGCGACTGGGTGTGCTCGACGTCGGTTCCAACACCGTGCACCTGCTGGTGGTGGACGCCCGGCGGGGCGGTCATCCGACCCCGGCCACCTCGCAGAAGGCGGAGCTGCGGCTCGCCGAGCACCTCGACACCGCGGGTGCGCTGACCTCCGCGGGATCGTCGTCGCTGCTCAAGGCGGTCGTCGAGGCGCGGGACTCGGCGGCGGAGCTCGGCTGCGACGACATGATCGCCTTCGCCACCTCCGCCCTGCGGGACGCGACCAACTCCGCGTCGGTGCTCGCCCGGGTGCGTGCGGAGACCGGCGTGGCGCTGGAGGTGCTGCCGGGCGAGGACGAGGCCCGGTACACGTTCCTGGCCGTCCGCCGCTGGTACGGGTGGTCGGCGGGCAGGCTGCTGTGCCTCGACATCGGCGGTGGCTCGCTGGAGCTCGCGGCGGGGCGAGACGAGCACCCGGCGTCCGCGGCCTCGCTCCCGCTCGGCGCGGGCAGGCTCACCCGCGAGTGGTTCTCGCAGGACCCGCCCACGCGCCGGGAGGTCGAGGCGCTGCGCGAGAAGGTGGACGCCGATCTCGCGCCCGTCGCGCGGGAGCTGCGGAAGGTGGGGGAGCCGGACCTCGCGGTCGGCACCTCCAAGACGTTCCGGTCGCTGGCCAGGCTCACGGGCGCGGCGCCCTCCGGTGCGGGGTCGCGGGCGCGGCGGGTGCTGACCCATGCGGGCCTGCGCCAGCTCGGGTCGTTCATCACCCGGATGTCCTCGGCGGACCTCGCCGAGCTCGAGGGCGTGAGCCCCAGCCGCGCGCACCAGCTCGTCGCCGGAGCGGTCGTGGCGGAGGCCGCGATGCGGGCACTGAAGATCACGGAGCTGGACATCTGCCCCTGGGCGTTGCGCGAAGGAGTGATCCTCCGACGGCTCGACACGCTCGATGGGTCGGTCCGGGGCGACCGCTCGGCGCAGGACGCGCCCATGACACTTGGACGCTTGACGGCCGACGGGGCACGGTGTAGCGGATGAGTTCCGAGACCGATCAGCCGCGGCAGCGCACGGTCGCCGAGCTCCTCGCCGAGAACGGCGGGGCGGCGACCGGGCGT
>NZ_JACBXB010000753.1 GCF_013870575.1 Pseudonocardia pini | reverse complement strand
GGGTGCGGCGCGCGGGACTGCTCGACGACGCGGCACTCACGCCGGGCTCCCTGGTCAGGCCGCCCGGGCGATGAGTACCGGGCAGTGCGCGTGGTGGATCAATGCGTGGCCGACCGAGCCCAGCATCAGGCCCCGCAGTCCACCTCGCCCGCGAGAGCCGACGACCACCAGTCGCGCGGTGCGCGACAGGTCGACCAGCTCGGCGGCAGGCCGGTCGCGGACGACGCGCCTGCGCACCTCGACATCGGGGTACTTCTCCGCCCAGCCCGCGAGCCGCTCGGCCAGCAGCGCGTGCTCCTCGGCCTCGACGGCCGTCCAGTCGACCAGTGGCGCGACGCTGAGCGGCACGATCTCGTCCTGCCAGGTGTGCACCGCGAGAAGCGGTACGTCGAGCAGGGCGGCCTCCTCGAATGCCAGGGCCAGCGCCGCCTCGCTCACCGGGGACCCGTCCACCCCGACCACGACGGGACGGGTGTCGGCCGCCGCCTCCTCGACGTCGCCGCGGACCACGGCGACGGGGGAGGTCCCCCGCGCGGCCAGGGCCACGGCCACCGACCCCACCAGCAGTCCGGTGAATCCACCGAGCCCACGGCTACCGACCACGACCAGGCCCGCCTCGGCCGACTCCGCGAGCAGCACGGGGACGGCGAAGCCGGTGCGCAGCTCGGACTCCAGGTCCACGCCCGCCTCGGTGGCACGAGCCAGCGCCACGGCATCGAGGAGGATCCTCTCCGCGGCCTCGGTCATGGTCCGCTTGTACGAGGTGCCGAGTCCCGGGTTGCCGATGTGGTTCGGCTCCGGGAGCACGAGGGCGGACACCAGCCGCAGCCGCACCCGGCGTCGAGCGGCCTCCTGGACCGCCCAGACGACCGCCCCGGCGGCTGATCCCGATCCGTCCACCCCGACGACCACCGGCCCGTGTGCCTGCATGTCCACTCCTTCTCACGATCCGTGTGACCACCGGACCCGCTCCGAGCCCGGCCGGACGGCGTGTCTGCTGCCGCCGTCACCGTGGTGGTCCTCCCCCGGTCCATCGCGGCTCGGTCTCCTCCCACGCCCGCTCCCACTCGTCGCCGCGCAGGCGGGTGACGCCCACGAAGGCCAGCCTGCCCAGCAACCCCACGACCACCTCGCCCACGGCGAGGGACACGGCCGCCGTCACCGCCGCCACGAACACCACCTCGAAGCGAGACAGTGGCGCGCGGACCGGTCGCTGGTCGGCGGTCACCCAGATCCCGATCTCCGTCCCGGCGGGCACCGGTGCGGTGACCGTGGCCCGACCGGTTCGCTCGATCCCGTCGGCCCCGGTCCAGCGGACGGAAGCGAGCACCTGGGCCCCCGCCTCGGGGACCATCCCGACGTCCTCCAGCACGACCGCTGTCGTCGGTGTGTGCCGGCGCTCCTCGACCTGCGCCCGTTCCGACAGCGCCCGGTAGGACTGGACGCCGATCACGAGGCAGGCGAGGAGGACCAGCAACGCCCCCACGCCGACGGCCCAGGCGACGACGTCCGCCACCCGGTCCGAACGGCGCCGGGGCGGGCGGTCGCGGGACGGGCGGGCATGCTCACCGGCGCGCTTCACGGTTCCGTCCGGTCGTGTTCGACGGCCACCGGTCACCACTCCCGCCCGGTCGCCGGGCGCCTCGCCCACGGCGGCCGTCCCCGCCGAGGACCCGAGCGACCGTGCCGGTTCCCTCGACGACGGGCGCGACACGGTGGCCGTTCGGTACGTGAGCCGCCGCCGCTCGGATCGAGATGTCGGACCGCAGGGTCGTCACCGCGGCCGACACGAGGCCTCGGACCGTCATCGTCGCCTCCGTTCGGCACCGTCTGTGTGGAGCCCCAGGGTCGGCGGGTCGCTGCGCTTCCGCAGGTGCCGAACGGCCCGGAACGGTGCGCCACCCGGCCCGGTCTCGGGGGCCCGGGCCGAGGACCGGGGCCGTCGGGCCGCTCAGCACCTCCCGCCCGTGTGCCGAGCGCCTCGGTGGGGCTCCCGGCCGGGGTTCGCCGCACTCGGCGCGGGTCTACGTCGAGCGCTGCGACCGTGAGCTCAAGACCGGGCGCTCCGGCTCCCGGCTGCAGGACGGCGACCTCGACACCCTCACCGAGCAGGAGCGCACCATCGCGGGGCTCGTCGCCCGCTGGCTGGCGAACAGGGAGGTGGCCGCCGAGATCCTGCTCTCGGTGAAGACCGTCCAGTACCACCTCACCCGCACCTACTCGAAGCTCGGCGTGCGCTCGCGGGCCGAGCTCGCCGCCCACTTCCCGCGCGCCTCGCAACCCTAGGAACGACCATGCCCCCACCATCGCGCCGACCCGGATGAGTGCTGTGGGCGAAGACGCGATGGTCAGGACCCTGCAGGACCCAGACCGGCGATGAGCGGCGGCAACACGGCTCGGTGTGGGGCAGGTGGGGCTCGAACCCACGACCTGACGGATTATGAGTCCGCTGCTCTGACCAACTGAGCTACTGCCCCCTCGGCGATCGAGGGTAGCGAGCCGATCAGGGTCTGCCGCGTGTGGCCCAGGCGGTCCAGACCGTGCGGAGGGAACCCGCGAGACAGCTGCGGCGCTGGGTGCGGCGTTCGGCCGGGGTGCACTCGGCGAACACCGAGCTCATGTCCCGCCACCAGTCCGCGCGCTGCTCGGGCGGGAGCAGTGTGCGGACGGCGCGGAGCAGGCGG
>NZ_JACBXB010000752.1 GCF_013870575.1 Pseudonocardia pini | reverse complement strand
CCCGGCACCCGCGGCCGTCGTGGCCAGCCGGTGCAGCCCCTCCCGGAACGGCGCCATCCCAGAATGGTAAGACCGATCAACGGGATCTGCTGGGTAACGCGTCCGAAACATCCGGATGCCCTGTCCGTCCGCACAGTGTGACGCTGACATGTCCGCCAGACGACGCCTTGGTCACACCGGCACACGGCCGACCCGGTGATCCGGCTGGCACACAGCGTGGCCGGCGCCGGGCCCCGAGGTGGCGGTGAGGCAGCTCACCTGGGCGGATGTCATGTCCTCCCGGGCGCATGGCTAGGGTCCTGGGTCGAAGTAGGTGTCTGACGTGCGGGCACCTCGCGCGGGCGCACACCGCGTGTCGCTTGCCGCACAGCGACGTGAATCGGGAGAACCGAGTGGACCTGTACGAGTACCAGGCGAAGGACCTCTTCGCCGCCCACGGAGTCCCGGTGCTTCCGGGCAAGACGGTGGACACGGCGGAGGCCGCCGAGGCCGCCGCCGCCGAGCTGGGCACCGCAGTCGTGGTGAAGGCCCAGGTCAAGACGGGTGGGCGCGGCAAGGCGGGTGGCGTCAAGCTCGCCGAGTCCCCGGCCGAGGCCAAGGAGAAGGCGACCGACATCCTCGGCCTGGACATCAAGGGCCACATCGTCCACCAGGTCCTGGTGACGACGGCGTCGGACATCGCGGAGGAGTACTACTTCTCCTTCCTGCTCGACCGGTCCAACCGCACCTTCCTGGCCATGTGCTCGGCCGAGGGCGGCATGGAGATCGAGCAGCTCGCCGTCGAGCGCCCGGACGCGCTGGCGCGCATCGCGATCGACCCGATCGCGGGCGTCGACAAGGCGAAGGCGGACGAGATCGTGGCCGCGGGCAAGATCCCGGCCGCGGTGGCCGAGGACGCGGCGCAGACGATCGTGAAGCTGTGGGAGACCTTCGTCGCCGAGGACGCGACGCTGGTCGAGGTCAACCCGCTGGTGCGCGACCCCGAGGACAAGATCGTCGCCCTCGACGGCAAGGTCACCCTGGACGAGAACGCCGGCTTCCGGCACCCGGGGCACGCCGAGCTGGTCGACGAGCGCACGGAGAACGCCCTCGAGGCCAAGGCCAAGTCGAAGGGCCTGAACTACGTCAAGCTCGACGAGGGCTCGGTCGGGATCATCGGCAACGGCGCGGGTCTCGTGATGAGCACCCTCGACGTCGTCGCCTACGCAGGCGAGAAGCACGGCGGCCAGAAGCCCGCCAACTTCCTCGACATCGGCGGCGGCGCGTCGGCGCAGGTCATGGCGGACGGGCTGGACGTCATCCTCGGCGACCCGGACGTCAAGTCCGTCTTCGTGAACGTCTTCGGCGGCATCACCGCGTGCGACGCGGTGGCCAACGGCATCGTCGAGGCCCTCAAGATCCTGGGCGACGGCGCCACCAAGCCGCTGGTCGTCCGGCTGGACGGCAACAACGTCGTCGAGGGTCGGCAGATCCTCGCCGACGCCAACCACCCCCTGGTGACCGTCGTCGGCACCATGGACGACGCGGCCGACAAGGCCGCCGAGCTGGCTGCAGGAGCCTGAGCACATGTCGATCTTCCTGAACGAGAACTCCAAGGTCATCGTCCAGGGGCTCACGGGCTCCGAGGGCACCAAGCACGCCACCAAGATGCTGGCGGCGGGCACGAACATCGTCGGCGGTGTGAACGCGCGCAAGGCGGGCACCACCGTCTCCATCGGCGGCAAGGACCTCAAGGTCTTCGGGACCGTCGAGGAGGCCATCAAGGAGACCGGCGCCGACGTCTCGGTCATCTTCGTGCCGCCGAAGTTCGCCAAGGACGCGGTCATCGAGGCGATCGACGCCGCGATCCCGCTGGCCGTGGTGATCACCGAGGGCATCCCGGTGCACGACTCCGCCTACTTCTGGGCGCACGCCGTGGCCAAGGGCAACGTCACCCGGATCATCGGCCCGAACTGCCCCGGCATCATCTCGCCGAGCAAGTCCAACGCGGGCATCATCCCGGCCGACATCGCGGGCCCCGGCCCGATCGGTCTGGTGTCGAAGTCCGGCACGCTGACCTACCAGATGATGTTCGAGCTCAAGGAGTTCGGCTTCTCCACCGCCATCGGCATCGGCGGCGACCCGATCATCGGCACCACGCACATCGACGCCCTCGAGGCCTTCCAGGCGGACCCCGAGACCAAGGCGATCGTGATGATCGGCGAGATCGGCGGGGACGCCGAGGAGCGCGCCGCGGCGTACATCAAGGAGAACGTGACCAAGCCGGTCGTCGGCTACGTCGCGGGCTTCACCGCCCCCGAGGGCAAGACGATGGGCCACGCGGGCGCCATCGTCTCCGGCTCGGCGGGCACCGCGCAGGCGAAGAAGGAGGCCCTCGAGGCCGCCGGGGTCAAGGTCGGCAAGACGCCGTCCGAGACCGCCGCGCTGATGAAGGAGATCATCGCGTCCCTCTGACGCGTGACGTGCGCTGAGGCCCCGGGAACCCTCCCGGGGCCTCACCGCGTTCAGGGACGGGAGACGCGGTCGGCTAGCGTCGGTCGGGTCGGGGGCAGTGACGTGCGAGGAGTGGTCATGACGCAAGACGCAGCGAGTCCGGAGCAGGCGGCGCCCGCCGCGGTGCAGGGTCCCGCGCGGACGCTCGTCCTGGCGGGCGCCGGGCTGGCGCTCGTGGTGTGGCTGCTCGGC
>NZ_JACBXB010000751.1 GCF_013870575.1 Pseudonocardia pini | reverse complement strand
CGGGCGGGCGCACGACGTCCACCAGCGCGGCCTCCGGCGATCAGGGCCCGGCGCACCTCGGGTTCCAGCGCGCCGGGGCGGGCCGGGTCGTCGGCGAGCCTGCGGGTGGACACCGCCAGGCGCTCCGCGGCGAGCTCGAGGTCGCCGACCCGCAGCTCCAGGTCCCGGTCCTGCTCGTCGAGCTGCTCGATCCGGTCCACGACCAGCAGCATGGTGTCGTTGAGGCGGGTGCGTCGGCGGTGCAGGTCGCGCAGCGCGTCGTCGATCTCCGGCTGGTCGGTGGCGGGCGCCTCCAGCACGTCGACGACGGCGAGGGCGAGCGCGTGCACGTGCGCGCGGACCGCGCGGAGCAGCCGGTCGAGAACCCGCTCGGGGTGCTCGGCCAGCAGGAACCCGCGCAGCAGCAGCGTCGAGCCGATCCCGCAGCCCACCGCCGCCAGCAGCCAGGGCAGCTGTTCGGGGCGGGCCTGCAGGAACTGGGTGAAGAAGTACGGCATGAACGCCGCCATGCCGAGCGCGGTGCCGCGGGGGCCGAACCGGCGGGCCGCCACCGCCAGCATCATGACCAGCACGAACACGATGTCGGAGACCAGCCGGTACTGCGCCAGCACCGTGCCGAGGACCGTCGCGGCGGCCGCCGGGACCACCATCAGCGCAGTGGTCACGCGGCGGCCGCGCAGGTCGGCGTCGTTCACCGAGAGGTTGCTGATCATCGCCAGCACGGCGGCGAACAGCACCACGGTCACGGGCTGGCCGGTCAGCGCCCGGACCACGGACATCAGGCCGACCGCCAGCCCCATCGCGAGGGTCGCGACCCCGGCGAGCCGCAGCCTGCCCAACCCCGGGTCGACGCCGGTCACCCAGGTGCGCAGCTCCGCCCACCAGACCCGCCCCCGCACGCGGGGCAGTCTCGCAGATCAGCTCAGCCGCAGGCCCTCCGCCAGCGTGCGCAGGCCGGTGTGGAACTCGTCGTCGATCCGGCCGGAGGCGGTGAGGATCTGGGCACCGATGTGGTCCGCCCCCGCCGCGAGGTGGGCGTCGAGCCCGGCGACGACGGTGGCCACGTCCCCGTGCAGGACCAGCTCGTCGATCACCCGGTTCGCCGCGGTGTCCAGCTCCTCCTCGGTGAAGCCGGTGCGCAGGAGGTTCCGGCGGTAGTTGGTGAGGGCGAGGTAGGGCTTGCGGACCTTCGGCCTGCCCACGCCACGGGCGTAGTCGACGTCCGTCGACAGGACGACCTTGTGCTCGGGCGCCAGCAGCGGGCCCTCGCCGAGGATCTCGCGGGCCTCACGGGTGTGGACGGGGGTGGTCAGGTACGGGGCGGCACCCGCCGTGCGCTCGCCCGCGACCCGCAGGACCTTCGGGCCGAGGGCCGCGAGCGCCCGGCCCGCGACCGGGACGCCCGCCTCGTCCAGCTCGTCGAGGTAGCTCAGGATCGTGTCGAACGGCGAGCGGTACTCCTTCACCGCCTCCGGGTGCCCGATCCCGATGCCCAGCAGGAACCGGCCGGGGTGCCGGGCCTCGATGCGGTGGTAGGACTCCGCGGTCTCCTTCGCGGGCGCCTGCCAGATGTTGACGATCCCGGTGGCGACGGCGATGCGCTCCGTCGCGTCGAGCAGGCTCTCGGCCAGCCCGAGGTCGGCGGGCGGGGAGCCGCCGATCCAGATCGCCCCGTAGCCGAGGTCCTCGATCTCCTTCGCCAGCTCGGGCGTGAGCAGGGCACCGCCCAACCAGATCCCGTAACGGCCCAGGTCCACCGACATCCGCAACCACCTCTCTCCTCGACTGTCTTGCCCTTCGGGCAACCGGGCGCCGGTGGTGGGCATTCCTGTCGGGGGCGACTCCTAGGCTGACACCGTGTCCCGCACGCTCCCCTGGCGCCGCGCGCCGATCGTCCACGTCCCCGGCAGGCCGGACCTGCCCCACCGGGTGCCCGCGGGCACCCGGGCCGTCGTGGTCGGGGGCGGGATCGCGGGGGTGAGCGCGGCGGTCGTGCTGGCCGAGCGGGGCGCCGCGGTCACCGTGCTGGAGGCGGCGGACCATCTCGGCGGGCGGCTCGGGGCGTGGTCGCACACCCTGCCGGACGGGACCGAGCAGGTCGTCGAGCACGGGTTCCACGCCTTCTTCCGGCACTACGACACCTGGCGCGCGATCCTCCGCCGCATCGACCCGCGGCTCGGCTTCCTCCGCCCCGTCGAGGGCTATCCGGTGATCTCCCGCCGCTGGCAGGCCGAGGACCTGGGGAACCTGCCCGCCGCGCCGCCGTTCAACCTGCTCGCGCTGTTCGCCCGCTCCCCCAGCCTGCGGCTGCGGGAGGTCGCCGGGGCGGACGCGGCGCTCGGGTTCGCCCTGCTGGCGCACGATCCCGCCGAGACCGTCGCGCGGTTCGACGACGTGTCGGCGGCGGATTTCCTCCGCAGGCTGGGGGTCTCCGAGCGCGCCCGGCAGATGCTGTTCGAGGCCTTCGCCCGGTCCTTCTTCTGCGACCAGGAGGGGCTCTCCGCCGCCGAGCTCGTCTCGATGTTCCATTACTACTTCCTCGGCAACCCCGCAGGTATCGGCTTCGACGCGCCCTCCGAGGACCACCGCACCGCGGTCTGGGCCCCGCTGGCCGCCCACCTGCGGTCCCTGGGCGCGGAGGTGCGCACGGGCTCGCCGGTCACCGGGCTGGAGCGGGTCGGGGAGC